>NZ_JBBYHU010000010.1:0-114989 GCF_038289905.1 Flavobacterium flavipallidum
GGCATCACACTATAAAAGAAAACCCCGTTTTTGACTCCTTTTGAGCAATTTCGGGGTTTGTTTCTTCTAATATAATACCTATTTTTATGAAAAACAATAGATTGAGGTATTATGAATATGCCTCTTTAGAGTATATATTAAAGCCTAACTAATCAAAACGAATTGCTTTTACAGGAGTTATTTTAGTAATAATATAAGACGGAATAAGCAAAACCAAGAAACAAACTCCAACAGTCAGCACATTCAATAATAGAATATAAACAATATTTATATCTACCGGCGCTTGATTCACATAGTAGTTCTCAGGATTAAGCTTCACAATTCCAAAATACTTTTGAAGCAATAAAATAGCTACACCAATAAGGTTACCCCAAAAAAGACCTCTAAATATTAAATAAGATGCATTATACAAAAAAGTTTTTCGGATAGACCAGTTGTTCGCCCCTATTGCCTTTAAAATCCCTATCATTTGCGTTCGTTCTAAAATCAAAACCAATAACGCCACAACCATATTAATAGTAGCCACCAATATCATTACTATAAGAATGACAACAATATTAAAATCAAACAATTGAAGCCATTCAAAAATATAACTGTACTTTTCAACTATAGTTTGCGAATCCAAAGTTGAACCTGTATGTTCATAAACCTGCTCACCAACTACACTAATCTTGTCAAAATCATTTACAAAAACTTCAAAAGCACCAACTTGATCCGGTTTCCATTTATTAATTCGCTGAATATGGCGAAGATCACCCAAAACATAAGTAGCGTCAAATTCCTGAAAACCCGAATTAAAAATTCCAACAATTTTAAATCTCCTTATATTAGGCAATTTATTCTGCCCTTCCTTCATAAAGAAAGTATTAAACCCATCACCTACTTTAAGTTTTAACCTGTTAGCCAAAAACTGAGAAATCAACACTTCTGAATTCAAATTTCCTGTCAATACAGGCAATCTACCCTCGACAAGATACTCTTTTATATTATCCCATTTATAATCTACACCCACACCTTTATACACAATTCCTTCGAAAGCCTCCTCAGTTCTTATTATCCCGGCCTTAGTTGCTATAGCCTGAACATGGCTAACCTCAGGCACATCTTTAAATTTAGGATAAAACTTTTGATTCTTAGAAACCGGAACTAGTGTTGCGTCAGACTGATTATTGTCAAAATTAGCAATAATAATATGTCCATTAAAAGCCGATACTTTCTCTCGAATCTTTTGTTGAAGTCCAATTCCAGTAGCCACCGAAACAATCATCATAATCATCCCGATAGCAATAGCCAAAATTGCAATCTTTATAATAGGTGCAGAAATACTGCTTTTATTATTTTTAGCAGTAATAAGTCTTTTAGCAATGAAATATTCTAAATTCAAGTGATTAATTTTCAATTTTATTATTCAAAAATAAGGTTTAATTCTTAGGCGTTCACAAACAATCAGCTTAATACAACATTAAATCAGCAATTTAAAGAGGTAGTTTCTTTTTCATCTCCTCTACTATATTATATACAGCTGGACAAATAGGAATGTTTTTCAAAGTAATATTTGTAATTTGCTGAAACTTCTTTCTATCTGTATGTGGAAATTCCCTGCAAGCTTTTGGCCGAACATCATAAATAAAACAAGTATTATCTGTATCTAAAAAAGCACATGGAACTGTTTGCAAAACATAATCATTATCTTCATCAACACGAAGATACTGTTCGATAAACTGTTGCGGTTTTAACCTCAGGTGTTTTGAAATTCGCTCAATATCGGCAGAAGTAAAAAGCGGCCCAGTTGTTTTACAACAATTAGCACATTCCAAACAATCCGTCTTTCTAAATTCAGCATCATGTAAATCCTGCATTACATAATCTAAATTCTTAGGCGCTTTCTTTTTCAGTTTATCAAAATACTTTTTATTTTCAACTTGCTTATCTTTGGCTAGTTTTTGCAGTATGTTAATTTGTGGATTTATCAATTTCGTAATCTAAAAAATGAATTACAAAATTACACAAAACGTATATACAAATAAACGAATAACCAAATAAACTATCATGAAAGACCTTTTTGGCAAAGCCATTCTTGACTATCAAACCAATAATTCACCTGAAGATATAATTACCGAAACTACTATTTCAGAAGAAGACGAAATGAGTATCGCCTACTTATTTCGAAATTTCGACGCAATGCCAATTATCGAACAAAAAGCATTACAATTAGCCAAGGGTAAAACTTTAGATGTGGGTTGCGGCGCCGGTAGTCATAGTTTGTATTTACAAAACGGAAGAAATTTAGAAACTACAGCAATTGATATTTCCCCAAACGCTATAAAGACCTGTCAACTAAGAGGAATAAAAAATTCTTTAGTCCAAGATATTTTGACTTTAGAAAACGAAAAATTTGACAGCATCTTACTTTTAATGAACGGAACAGGAATATTTGGCTCTTTAAAAAACACTCCGCAATTTCTTCAAAAATTAAAATCTTTATTAAATCCGGGCGGACAAATTTTAATTGACAGTTCTGACATCATTTATATGTTTGATGAAGACGAAGACGGCGCATACGAAATACCCGCCAATGGTTATTACGGAGAATTAGAATTTACCATAAAATATAAAGGAGAAAAAGAAGATTCTTTTCCGTGGCTTTATCTGGATTACAACACTCTTCAAAATGCCGCAAATGATAACAGCTTACAATGCGAGTTAATTATTGAAGGGGAACATTATGATTATTTAGCCAGACTATACTAAGATTCAACAAAAAAACCAGATAAAACTTTACCTGGTTTTTTTTATTTTAAGGAATATTCAAATACTTATGCGTTTGTAACGAGACTCTCCATTTAGGATTATTCATTACATAATCTACAATTAGCGGTGTCATTTCTTCTTTCTTACTCCATTCTGGTTGTAAAAACAAAATAGCTTTGTTATTTACAAGTTCAGCTTGTTCTTCTGCAAAGATAAAATCGTGCTTATTATGAATAATTACCTTCAATTCATGAGCAGCCGCATAAACTGTCTCAGTAGGTAATTTATTTTTTTTGGGAGAAAGACAAATCCAATCCCAGGTTCCAGAAAGCGGATAAGCACCTGAAGTTTCAATATGCACTTTCATATTTTTTTCTTTCAATTTTGAAGTAAGCAACCCCATATCCCAAGTCAAAGGCTCACCACCAGTAATTACAACTGTATCAGCATATTTACTGGCATTATCAACAATATGAGTAATTGCTGTAGGCGGATGCAACTCAGCATTCCAACTTTCTTTAACATCACACCAATGACAGCCCACATCACAACCTCCAATTCTAATAAAATAAGCCGCAGTACCAGTATGAAATCCTTCTCCTTGTATAGTATAAAATTCCTCCATCAAAGGCAACATAGCACCTTTGTTAACTTCTAATTGAATTTCTTTTGATAGCATTTCTAAAATTTAAGCTGCAAAGATAACCAATTTGTATTGAGATTATTTAATTTATAAATAGCTTAACAAAACCACATAAAAAAAGAGGCTTACTCTATACTGAGAAAGCCTCTTTTTTTTCTATTTTTAATAATTATTGAAGTGATTTCAAAGATTGAGTAGCGTATTTATTAGCAGGATCCAAAGCAAGTGTTTTATTAAAATGCTCGATTGCTTTAGCTTTATCAAAGTTAGCATAACCAGCTCCCATTGTATTATAAGCTTCGATTAACTTTGTTTTAACTGCTGGCTTAGCAAGTTCTTCAGCACCTTTAGCAGAAACATGATCAATATACTCCTGATAATATTTAATCATTGCCTGATCATCTTCTAATAAACTATTTGTTCTTGCACGTGATATGTAAGCATCAACAGTATCCGGAGAAGCTTCTAAAACATTTGCATAAGCAGTATCCGCTTTTTTCAAAGCAACCATATCTCTTTCAGCAACTTCTTTACCTGCATTAGAAAAATAAATAGCATTTCCTAAATAAAAATTATCGATTAAGAAAGTTCTACTTTCTTTATAAGAAGTAGCTAATTCAAGGATTGCTGCTGCTTCTTTAAACATTTTTTTCTCATAGAATTTTTTACCCATATCACCTAATCCATCCGCTACAGCAGGCTCAAGTTCTACAGCTTTTTTAATAAAGTCAATTCCCTCAGCATATAAAGCAGGATCTACAGCAGTACCTTCAGCATTAGTTCCTTTTTTAATTTTTGCCTGACCTAAATACAAATAATCAAGAGCAATAACTTTATTAGATGGATTATTCACAAAATCTTGTAAAGAAGAAATTGCTGCATCAATATTTCCATTTTCATAAGCAGCATAACCTAAATATCTATATATTCTAGGATTTACATTATCTAATTCTTTCATTTTATTAGCCTCAATTTCTAAAGCTTTATAATCTTTAGCTAAAATCAAGAAATCTGCGTGACGCATACGTGAAGCCAATGAATAATCAGTAAGTGACATATATTTTTCATAAAATGTCAACGCTTGCTTAATGTATTGATCATAACGACCAGGTACATTTAGTGCCCAATAATAATAGGTCTGAGCCAATTCTCTGTAAACCGGACCGTAATTTGGACTCAAAGCAATAACTTCGTTATAAGCAGCTACAGCTTCTTGGTACGCTTTTGCTCCTTTTAACAAAACTCCTAATTGCATTTTAGCTCTAATCAAAGTATTATCTCCCTGAAATGCATTACGATAAGATGTAAAAGCTTCATTTTGATTTTTATCACCATAAAAAGCATCTCCTAAAGCCAAAAGCACCTGTGGTTCAGTAGGATTTTTTTCTTTTGCAAGCGCTAAAGTAGCCAATGCCGCTTTATAATCAGGATGAGAATTATTCATATATGCTTTTGCAATATAAATGTACTCCTCGAAATCTTTTTTTCGAGTTTCACTTTTAACCAAATCAAATTTAGTCTTTGCAGCCGCAACATCTTTATTTTCTAAATCAATTTGACCTAATCCAATATTATTAAAATGAGCTGCATCTTTAGCCTTTAATCCTTCATTAAAAGTAATTTTAGCAGAATCAATAACATTTTGATTCAAATAAATATTTCCTAGAAGAAAATACGCTTTACCTTCAGAAGGATCTGCTTTTATAATTGACTTTAAAGATGTTTTAGCTTTTTGAAATTGTTCTGCGTCAATTTGTTTCTTTACCTCATTAATATCCTGCGCTTGTAAAGCAGAAGCTGAAGCAAACAAAGTAAGACTTAAAAATTTAAATTTATTCATTGTAACTTTATTTAATTTATTCATTTTCATTAATTCGTTTCTCGTTGATTATCAAATTCTAGACTTAATCAAAATTTTTCTCCCAGGTATCGATGCAGGCAACATACCTGATTTCAATACAATTCTTTGACCAATTTCACCAGCCAGAAAAGAAGCAAACCCCATACCTAAACCAGATGTTCCTTGACAGTTAATAATAAACAAATCACGTGCCAAAGGATAAGTTCCTTCTGCTAGATTATTTTGAGTTGGTGCAAAATAAGATTTTTTATTTAAACCCTCTACGTTTAAAACGTTAATATTAGTTAAATAATCTTTAATTTTTACCGTAGGCTGTAATAACCAGTTTACACCAATCACCCCTATCATACCTTGATTCTCTGCAACAAATTGAACTACCTCTTCGTTAGATTTAAAAGAATAAACATCTTTTTGAGGCAAATCTTTCACTGAAGCTAGGTCAGTCAGATAACGCACCGTACTCGAATTAGGATTATCAAATACAAGCCCTTTAATCTTAGAAACTGCATTTCCTTTTATAAAAGAAACAACATCTTTTAAAGAAACTAAAGTATCTGTATCTTTTGAATTAGATATAAAAGCAATTGCATCAGTTGCAAATTTCGTTACTCTTGGTTTTATTTTTGAACGCTCAAAAAACTTAATTTCTGTACTATCTAGAGGCCTTGAAAGAATAACTATTCCCGAAGTATCTTTTAAGAAAGACTGTAATAATTCTTTTTCCGACTTTGCGACTAATGTAATCTTAGCATTATAGGTGCTTTCAAAAACAGCAATTTGATCTTCAATTAAAGGCTTTACAGTCTCATCTACTAAAATAGTAACCTTTCCTTTAATAATAGTTTCTTTATCCTGCTTAGAATCCGATTGTTTACAAGAAATAAATAATCCAAAAACTAAAATAAAAAAAACGGTTAACGCCAAAAATATTTTTCTCATTCTTCTTCTTTATTATCATTAATAATTCTTAAACAACGAATAAAAGCATAAACAATTAAAAGAGCACCAAAAGCAAATCTATAATTCTTTGATAAAGCTAAAGGAAAATTATCCATAAAAATAACAATCAATCCCAAAACAAAATAAAGAACAAAAAACAATATGCCTATAACGAGAAGAAATCGCTCTCTGAGCGATTTCTTCTGAATATTTGTGATAAATTTCTTTAACATTATTCTGCCGAAGTTATACTAATTGGTAAAGAATAAAGTACCCTTACTGGTTTTCCATTTTGAATTCCTGGATTCCATCTTGGACATTTTTGCAACACTCTGATAGCTTCTTTACCTGTTCCGTAACCTATATCTCTTAAAACTTTGATATCAGTCAACGACCCATCTTTTTCAACTACGAAAGTAACATATACTTTACCTTTCAAACCTTCTTCCTCAGGAGTACGGTAGTTTTTACCAACAAAGTTATAAAACTTTTCCATCCCTCCAGGAAATTCAGGTTTTACCTCGATACCTGCAGTACTATAAACCTGATCATCAACTTCCTCAACTACCTGACTTGTTTTTGGACCATTACCTGCTGGTGCTACAGTTAAAACAGCATCCGGATCACCTTTAATAGTTTCAGTACCTGTCTTCTTGTCTTTGATTTCTTCAATCTTAGGCGGTTCTTCAACAACCTCCTCAGCTTTTGCAACCACTGGCTTAACAAATTTCACCTGATCAACCGCTGGCGGTGGTGGTGGTGGTGGTGGTGCATTTAACTTAGGTGGTTCAACTTTCTTTGGAGGCAGCTTTACATTAGTTAGCTTAACCTCTTTAAGTGAATTGTCTTCGTCATCTGTCGACTTAGGAATCAAACTGATAATAAGAGGAGCACTAACTGCTAAACTAAAGAAGAAAGCACCTATAAGCAATGCTTTAACTGTAGTTTTACGGTTTGACTTTCTTAATTCGTAAGCTCCGTACAACTTGTTACGACCTTCGAAAACAATTTCAACCCATTGGTTTTTTAATATATCTAATTTCATTTTTCTTAATTATTAGGTTATTAAGAAAACAAGATTACTCTTATTTCCCCTCTAACAATTTTTGTTCCTCAGGTAAAAAATCATTAACGATTGTATAAGTAGGAATAGAAGAGATAGCCATTTCATCTAAAACATCAACCACATTTTTGTAGTTTGATTTTTTACCAGGTTTGATAATAACAATCATACCTTGTTCTGGATTCCCTTTTGCTGCAGTATAAGCAGCAACATCTTTTTTCCTCTTAATTAATTCTTTACGAATTCCATCTTTACCGTAAGCTATAAGTTTTGGTGCCATAGGACTATTAATAATCCCCATGTAAAAGTACATTTGATCGTTGTCCCCTAACAATATAGTCATGGTACGATTTTCATCTACTTTCATATCCTCAACTTTTTCCTTAGGATCTTTATCTGGCAAACCTAAACTCATCGCTTGAGGTTTTGACAACGAAGTAGTAAGCATAAAGAAAGTGATCAATAAGAATGCTAAATCCACCATGGCAGTTAAATCCACCTTCGAATTTTGCTTTTTACTTCTTACCTTGCCGCCTTTATCACCACCACTGTCGGTATTTAATTCAGCCATTTTAGTATATTTTTTTTAATTAAAAATCTTTTCCTCTCAATCCAGTAACTAAACTAAATGAATTGATATGTTGATCCTGTAAAATATCCATTACTTTTTTGATAACTGGATATTCCTCTTTTGCATCACCCTTAATGGCAATTTGTAATTCTTGCTTGCTACCTTTTGCATTATTAAATTCATTGTTAGCAATACGAGCATTATAAACCCATTCTTTCACTTGGTTATTCAATGAATCCATTGGTATACCTGGTTGATCTGCTTTTACACGATCAGAAGCCTTCATGTCAATTATTTGCTTAAGATTTTGAATTGGCACACCAAAATCAGTCATCAAAGCGAACTTCTCTTTATCTTCTTCAGAAAAAGTAACACCATACTTATCCCCCATTAATTCAAGGGCTCTTTTACGAACATCTCTACCTTTCAAATCGAAGAAAACTCTATCTTTTCCATCTTTATTACCAACAGTTAATGTTGCTAAATCAGACTCAGGTAATTTTGTTTGTACAGTAGAAGCAGGTGTATCCACAGGCAATGCCTCAGGAACTTTAGCTGTAGCTGTCAAAATAAAGAAGGTAAGCAAAAGAAACGCAACGTCACACATCGCAGTCATATCTGTCGATGTCGACTTCTTTTTCATTTTTATTTTAGCCATTCTTTTTGTTTTTTATTTTGATACAATAAATACTTATTATCAAAAATGATTATTGTTTCAAACTTCCTCTGAATTTTCTGTAAGTATTAACGATTGTAGTACCTGCCTCATCGATAGAGTAAGTTAAGTCGTCAATTTTTGCAGTAAAGAAGTTGTAAGCAACAATTGCCAAAATAGATGTAGAGATACCTGTTGCAGTATTGATAAGTGCTTCAGAGATACCTGTTGCAAGAGCAGCTTGATCTGGAGTTCCAGCAGATGCTAACGCACCAAACGCTTTAATCATCCCCGATACAGTACCTAATAATCCTCCTAAAGTTCCTAAAGAAACAAGTGAAGAAATAATAGTCATGTTTTTCTCTAACATTGGCATTTCAAGAGAAGTAACTTCTTCGATTTCTTTGTGGATAGTTTCAGAAGCTTCTTCACTGTTGAATCCTTCTTTTTTAACATCCTGATATTTAACTAAAGCTGATTTAATTGCATTTGCAACTGAACCTTGTTGTTTATCACAAGCAGCAATAGCTTCTTCAATATGACCACCTTTAATACTTGCTTGTACATTAGACATAAAAGCATCTAAATTTCCTTTTCCAGCAGCTTTAGTAATTACAAAAAATCTCTCAATTGAGAATGTGATTACCATTAATAACATACCTAATAAAACTGGTACGATGAATCCTCCTTTGTAAACTTGTCCTAAAGTATTGATTGGATGTCCAGTTTCTGGATTTCCTCCCTCAAAGTTAGCAGGTGCTCCCATGATAAATTTCCAAATCACAACTCCCACCGACACACATAATAAAATAATGATTCCTGAAATCATTCCTCCTCCTTTTGAACTGCTTTCTTTTTTAACGTTTGCCATTTTTTTTTAAATTTTAATAGTTTTAAATAATTTATATTAGTTATAATTAACTTGTAGTCCCGCAAATTTATACGTTTCATTGAAATAAAAAAATTTTTTTTCATTATATTCAAACTAACTAATCATAAATTAACACCTGAAAAATATAACGATTGTTTTATTATCAATTTCATCATGTTATTTCATAGATATTAATAAAATAATTAATTAAATTGCTTTTATTAGCAATAATATTTCAACATCTAAAATTTAAGCCAAAAAACTCTTTTTTTTAATATTTAACAAAAAAAAAGGCTTAAAATTACAGTAAATATTAAATTATTAGATTTAAAAAAACCAAAACATACAATTAAAAAAAACTTAGTTTTATGAATAAGACTGAAAAATTCGCTGAAGAAATCAACTCTGGCTACCAATCAAAAGGAGAAAACATCCTTTTAGGAGCCGCTATTTTAGAAGGTCAAACCATAAATAATGCCCATATAAAAATACCATTAAAGACATTAAACAGACACGGACTAATTGCTGGAGCTACCGGAACCGGAAAAACAAAAACAATTCAAGTCTTATCAGAACAATTATCTTCTCTTGGCGTACCCGTATTAATGATGGACATTAAAGGCGATTTTAGCGGCATAGCCAAAGAAGGAGAAGAAAAAACTTTTATAATTGAAAGACATCAAAAAATCAATATCCCATACCAAACTACAGGCTTCCCTGTTGAACTATTAAGTCTTTCCGAACAAAGCGGTGTAAGACTTAGAGCAACCATCTCAGAGTTTGGACCTGTATTATTTTCCAGAATACTCGATTTAAATGACACACAAGCTGGAGTAGTTGCTATCATATTTAAATATTGCGATGACAATAAAATGCCATTGCTTGATCTAAAAGATTTCAAAAAAGTCATCAACTACATCACTGAAGAAGGTAAAGATGAAATCACTGAAAGTTACGGAAAAATATCAACTTCAACAACAGGTATCATTCTGAGAAAAATTATCGAACTGGAACAACAGGGCGGCGAAATGTTTTTTGGAGAAATGTCATTTGAAATTGATGACTTGATGCGAATTGACGAAAACGGAAAAGGCTACATTAACATACTGCGACTAAACGATATCCAAGACAAGCCGAAGCTTTTCTCCACATTCATGCTTAGCTTATTGGCTGAAATCTACCAACAAATGCCTGAAAAAGGTGATGTTGAACAACCTGAATTAGTCATTTTTATTGACGAAGCGCACTTAATCTTTAAAGAAGCAAGCAAAACACTATTGGAACAAATTGAAACCATAATAAAATTAATCCGTTCAAAAGGCATCGGAATTTATTTTATAACACAAAATCCAATGGACGTTCCAAGCGGTATATTAGCACAATTAGGCCTTAAAATCCAACATGCATTGAGAGCTTTTACTGCCAATGACAGGCAAGCAATAAAACAAACTGCAGATAATTATCCAATATCAGAATTCTACAACACAAGTGAATTAATTACAAGTTTAGGAATTGGGGAAGCATTAGTAACAGCACTAAACGAAAAAGGAATCCCAACTCCACTTGCGGCAACTATGCTTAGAGCTCCTATGAGCAGAATGGACATTTTAACAGATGATGAAATCCAAGAAATCAATAGTAAATCAAAGTTGGTAAAAAAATACAGCGAAAACATCGATCGCGAAAGTGCTTATGAAATGCTGAATAAAAAAATCACTGTAATAGAAGAGGAAAATTCTAAAGAAGAAGAAAAACAAAACGAAATAAAACAAAGCAAAACTTCAAACCAACCCAGCACTTCTGAAGTTGTTGGAAAATCGGTCTTAAAAGTACTTACAAGCGCAACTTTTATAAGAGGTGCCTTTGGAATACTCTCTAAGATTCTCAAAAAATAGAAAATTCATAACTCATAAAGAATAATAGCAATAACAATTCAAAATATGTTATTGCTATTTTTTTTATTCAATAAATTAATGTTGGTCCTAAAACCTTTATATGACATTTATCAGTTTTTAAGCAAATGATTATTATAAACTTTGCACAAACTATTAATGAAGGTATGAACATGACTAAAAATCCACAACCATTACACAATTTCCATATACCAGTTATGGGACTTGCCTATACTATTGACAGCCCTATCCGAGTGGCACATTATGGAATTTCTTCGGTAATTTCACTTGCTGACGACGAGTTAATAGAAAAAATGAACGCATTTTATCACGAAAAACTCAACATTCCTTATCAGGAAATATCAAAAAAAGTTACTGACTACAGAGCTAAAAGAATTACTTCTTATTTAAATTTAGTTGATAAAATTGTAAAAGAAAAATTTAATAATTTCAAAAATGAATTAGTTGAAAGCAAAGAAGCTGTAGAAAACTATATCGCCATCTTACCTAACAAATCTGAGATAAAAAAAGGGTTGCAATCCATCATTGAAGAAGGCATCAACTGGAAAGACAATGTTAAAAACTACATCGAAAAAAATTTGTCTGCAGGCGCTATTGATGTCAACATTATGACAAAACTAGACAAAGACAATTTTGATAAAAACGAACAACTACCTCTCATGTACAATGATGCACATGCTGCACTAAGAGGTTTTGCTAACAGTACAACAAATTCTTCCATTGTACTTTCGGCAGGTATGAATCCAAGATTATTTAGTTATTTTGAAAATTTTGAAGAATTTTATCCTGACGAAAACAACCAATTAAAAAAGAAAATCACATTAAAAGTAAGCGACTTCCGTTCAGCAATGATTCAAGGAAACTTTTTAGCCAAAAAGGGACTTTGGGTTTCAGAATACCGTATCGAATCAGGATTAAATTGCGGTGGACATGCTTTTGCTACAGAAGGATTTTTATTAGGTCCGATTTTAGAAGAGTTCAAACAAAAGAAGGAACAACTTATACAATCGGCTCATGAAATAATGATTAAAGCATTGGAACAAAAAGGAAAAAGAATTCCAGACGAATCATTAGAATTAAAAATTACGGTTCAGGGAGGAGTTGGAACTTCTGAAGAACACGATTTTCTATTGGATTATTACAATGTTGACTCTGTAGGCTGGGGTTCTCCATTTCTATTAGTTCCTGAAGCGACTTCTGTAGACCAAGAAACCCGAAACTTGTTAATAAAAGCTAAAGAAGAGGATTTATATTTAAGCCAAATTTCCCCATTAGGAGTACCTTTTAACACCTTGAGAGGCACAACCAATGAGAAAATAAAACAAAAACGCATCCAGGAAAGCAAAGCAGGAAGTTCTTGTCCAAAAAAATTCCTTGCTCTTAATAAAGATGCTGAAGGAAACGGAATTTGTACCGCATCTAAAAAATATCAGGATTACAAACTGGAAGAATTAGAAGCAAACAAAAACAATTTCACCATAGAAAATTACGAGAAAGCCAAAGCATCAATTACTGAAAAATCATGTCTTTGTGTTGGTTTAGCCAATGCTTCTTATTTAGAAAACGACATCAAAATAAAAGGACAAGACCAAGGAGTTGTAGTTTGTCCCGGTCCAAATATGGCTTATTTTGATCAGGAAGTTTCACTTTTTCAAATGATACAGCATATTTACGGAAACACATCCGTTTTAAGAAATCCAAACCGACCACATTTTTTTGTAAAAGAATTAAAAATGTATATCGATTACTTAAAAAATGATATCCTTTCTATTAGTGAAGAAATCAACAATGCCAAATCTAAAAAACTAGAAGCTTTTAAAACCAATCTTCTTGAAGGTATCAAGTATTATGAAACGCTTTTTTCTACAATACCAAATTTTGAAACCATCAAAAAGGAAATCTCTAAACAAATCGAATTCTATAAAAACGAAATTGACACCATCGAGATACCACGACTACAAATAGCTTAAAAAGCAAAAAACCCGTCAATTATTGACGGGTTCTTTTTATGAATTAACCTTTATTAGTGATTACAATATTAACATTGCGTCACCGTAAGAATAGAATTTATACTTCTCTTTAATCGCTTCTTCATAAGCTTTCTTCATTAAATCATGTCCGCAAAATGCAGAAATCATCATTAACAAAGTTGATTTTGGCGTATGAAAATTAGTAACCATACAATTAGCAACACTAAAATCATGAGGAGGAAAGATAAACTTGTTTGTCCATCCTTCATAAGGATTCAAAGTATTTTGTGAAGAAACCGAACTTTCGATAGCACGCATCGAAGTAGTTCCTATCGCACATACACGTTTTCTTTTTGCCTTAGCAGCATTCACAACATCACAAGCTTCCTGAGTAATTTTTAACTCCTCAGAATCCATTTTGTGTTTTGATAAATCTTCCACCTCAACCGGATTAAAAGTCCCTAAACCTACGTGAAGTGTAACTTCAGCAAAGTTTACTCCTTTAATTTCCAATCTTTTTAATAAGTGCTTAGAAAAATGCAAACCAGCTGTTGGTGCAGCCACAGCTCCTTCTTCTTTAGCATAAATTGTTTGGTAACGTTCTGCATCTTCAGGAGTCACCTCTCTGTTGATGTATTTAGGAATTGGAGTTTCTCCAAGTTCAGTCAATTTGTTTCTAAACTCTTCGTAAGAACCATCATATAAAAAACGTAAAGTTCTACCACGAGATGTAGTATTGTCAATAACCTCAGCAACTAATGAATCGTCATCACCAAAATATAATTTATTTCCAATTCTGATTTTACGAGCCGGATCAACTAATACATCCCAAAGACGTTGTTCAGCATTCAATTCTCTAAGTAAAAAAACTTCGATTCTTGCTCCAGTTTTTTCTTTGTTTCCGTATAAACGAGCAGGAAAAACTTTAGTATTGTTTAAAATCATTACATCTCCATCATCAAAATAATCGATAATGTCTTTGAACATTTTGTGCTCAATGGTTTGTTTTTTTCTATCAATTACCATTAAACGAGCTTCATCTCTGTTTTCAGCAGGAAATTCAGCTAAAAGTTCTTTAGGTAAGTCAAAATTAAAATGTGATAATTTCATTTGAAAAAATTAGAAGTTAGAAATTAAAAGTCAGAAGTTCTATTAGCTTCCACTTTTAACGGCTGCAAATATACGATTGTCAAATAGGCGATGTCAAGTATTTTATCGTTTAATTTGAAATTAAAACAACAAAACCCCAAAGCATCAATGTTTTAGGGTTTTTATGATAATGATTAACCTATTAAATCTGAAACTTTATAGCCTAATTTTTCCATATCAGTCCAAAAATCAGGATAAGATTTAGAAACTACATCGGCATTTTCGATAATAATTGGCACTTTTAAAGCTAAAGGCGCAAAAGCCATTGCCATTCTATGATCGTTATAAGTTCCAATTTTTACATTTGAATTGATTTCTGAAGTAGCCACAAGAGTTAAGCTATCATTGGTAACAGAAATATTGGCACCTAATTTAGTTAATTCGATACGCAATGCTTCTAAACGGTCAGTCTCTTTAATTTTTAAAGTATGAAGCCCTGTAAGGTAACAACCTATTCCCAACCCAAGACAAGTAACAACGATCGTTTGCGCAATATCAGGTGTATTATTCAAATCAAAAGTAACGTCTTGATGTTTGAATTTTTTATTTTTAGTTAAAGTAATAGTATTTCCATTAAACTGAGTTTCCACTCCCATTTCTTTATAAATAGAAACTAAAGCTGAATCGCCCTGTAAACTAGATTGTTTATAGCTACTGAGAGAAATCTCAGCTTCTTCAGACAAAGCTGCTAAGCTAAAGAAGTAAGAAGCCGAACTCCAGTCAGACTCTACAGTCATTACTTTTGGTTCTACTTCCTGTTTTGGATACACTTTAATAACATTTCCTTCAAAACTCGTTTGAATGTTCAAATCATTCAACAAAGCCAATGTCATTTTAATATAAGGAATTGACGTAATCTCGCCTTCTAAAGTTAACTCAATACCATTTTCTAATTTTGGTGCAACTAACAATAAAGCGGAAATATACTGACTACTGACATTAGCAGCCATAGTCACTTTAGATTCTGTGATTTTTTGTCCTTTGATTTTAATTGGTGGATAACCTTCTTCTTTCAGGAAAGAAATTTCAGCTCCTAATTGGCGTAAAGCTTCCACTAAAATTTTAACCGGACGTTCCTGCATACGACTTGAACCAGTCAAAATCACTTCGCGACCTTCTTTCACAGCAAAATATGCTGTTAAAAAACGCATTGCAGTTCCTGCATGATGAATATCTACTACTTCTTCATTTCCGCTTAATGCCATTTGCATTACTTCACTATCATCAGAATTAGAGGTATTGCTTAAAGTAATATTAGGAAATAATGCCTGTAAAAGTAACAATCTGTTGGTTTCACTTTTAGACCCTGTTACCTCTATTTTAGCATTTAAATTAGAATGAGTAGTTTGTAGTAGTAAATTCATTTTTTAAATTATTAGGGATGAATTATTTGTTATTGTCCAAGACATTTAACGTAAATAATTTGAGGGCGCAATTTAGCACTCCCAATTCACAATTCATAATCCACACCTAATAATTATTTTAATTTTTCATTGTTTTTGTGACGGTCTTTATCACGAACCGATTTTAAATCCATTTTTTTATCAAATGCTGCCTGCAAATCGATTCCAGTTTGATTAGCCAAACACAAAACTACAAAAACCACATCAGCTAGTTCTTCGCCTAAATCTTTGCTTTTATCACTTTCTTTCTCCGATTGCTCTCCATAACGACGCGCAATAATTCGGGCTACCTCTCCTACCTCTTCGGTAAGCTGAGCCATATTAGTCAATTCGTTAAAATAACGAACACCGTGTTCTTTTATCCAGGTATCTACGTCTAGTTGGGCGTTTTTAAGATTCATTCTATATTTTTTTTAATACTATTTTCTCTTTTTGTTTATCTACTATTTTTTGATAAAATTCTTTAAGCATGGAATAATCCTCCGCAGAAACAATTGCTTTTTTCAAGTCAGATTGAACAGCTATTTGGATTCGATTTTGATTTTGTTCTAAAATACATTTAAAAACCAACGCACCATCGCCAGCTGACAAATTTATTCCTTTTGGCAATGATTCTACCTCAAAACCTTCAGGTATTTCAATATTTATAGTATATTTTTTTTGAGTAGGATATCCAAAATAAACAGGCATCTTTCTATTTTCCTGAAAAAAAGGGTTTCTATTGGTTGTAAAAAACAACAAAGGATTAATAAAAAATTCTTTTCCAATAATTTCTACATGATTCGCAGATTGAAATGAAAAACTTTCATCGACAGGTTTTAATAAATCGGCATTTTTATTATTAACCTGATAATTACTTATTTCAATACCATTATACAAATTCTCCATTCTTTCTATATAATTATCAGTAGTTGCCTGAGCAAATTTGTCTCTGTAACTATATGCTTCATAATTTGTTTTACGACTTCGTAAATCACCGGAAATCTTTCCGGAATTATCAATTTTTACCATTACACTACAATTCACAGCTGAAGGAATTGTAGGCAATAAATTTACTTCTTTTGAAGTGCCGTCCGGCTGAATTAAACGTCCAGTCCAATTTAAAGTATTAAGTGGTAAAATATTTGCTGCTGTATATTTATGAGTAGCATCCAGTAATACTTGTTGCCCATCAATATCTGCCATTGCAACAACATAATTAAAAACTGTGCGACCAGGGTAAACAGGCAACCCATTATTTATAGTACTTAGCAAGACAGGATCTGAATTTATCCCGGCCAATCGTAGCATTGAAATTAGTATAAAATTAATTTCGGCTACATTTCCCGTTCTATCCTGATAAGCCTTTACAACTCCTTTATCAGTATAATATCCGTATTCCTGATTCCAATTCATTTTTTCCTGAACAAACTTAAAAATTTTCCCAAGCCTTTCTTCTTTAGAATCTTCACTATTAAGAAGCAATTTTACATCATTAATTAAAAAGTCTCTTTTATCTAGTTCTTTTCCAAAATCTTTGTTTTCAAAAATAGTTTTAGCTACCCCTTCCCAAGTAATAGCATAATCTTTAACTGGTTGCCCCGGAAAACGAGTTCTTTCTAATTCATTATGAAGTGAGCATTGATAATTTTTCACATTATCAACATATTCTTCTTCTTTCAATGCAGGGATATCTTTGGCAATATAACTACTACTTATTTGTTGATATGTCATCGTATTCGTCTGCCCGTATTGATTGTCAAAATTTACCGAGCCCTGTTCCATTTTAGATTCGGTCTTTACATCTATATACCCTTTTAGAATCGTTTTATAGATATAATATTCTGGTATCTCTGTTTTATACTCCGCATAATTTACAGGAATAGTGTATTGAAAATCACAAACCGGAAATTGTCCTAAATTCTCCGATTTCAACAAATAAGTAAACTCTACTATAGAACCAGCTTTGACATTCGGCATTGACAATTTTGCCATTTTCCAATTATCATTCAACTTCGTTTTAAAAATACCCTCATTTCCCAATTTGGTTTTAACAATCACTCCCCCTTCTAAATTATATGTTAAAGCATCATTAAATCTTAAATTTTCCTCATTCAAATTTTCATATCCCACATAATAAGGCACTTCAAAATTGGCCCAATTCAAACCTTCTTTTTTATATATTTTAATCCTATACGTAAATTCATGATTCATAATAAATCCCACCTTTTCAGAATAAGTAAAAAAAGTTCTTCCCTTTTTATATAGGATTGCCGCTGCCGCACTAGTATCAACCGGATGCTTTTTTGCCTGCAGTTCAGCAACAGTAACTTTATCCAATTTAAGTGCTTGCGCTTTTGCTGAAATCGCTATCAAAAAGACAGCTAAAACTATTTTAAAACGATACAACTTCATAGGACTAAATTTTTTTCAGAATAATTTTCTCGTTTTGTTTTTCTATACTTTTTTGAAAAAAATCTTTCAAGATTGGATAATGTTCAGGAGTAACAATTGGAGCATAAATATCCGATGTAGAGACAATTTGGACAACTCCATTGTTATAACCAATAAGAAATTTATACATCCCAATATTCTCACCACCATCAACAGTCATTGATTTAGGCAAAGATTCTACCTCATAACCTTCTGGTATTTTAATATTTACACTATATTTTTCCTGAATTGGATACCCAAAATCTACAGGATACTCTCTTACTTCCTGCTTAAAAGGATTTTCTTTTAGACTAAAGAAAATCATAGGAGACACATATATTTTATTATTGATAATCTCAACCGTTTTAGTGTCTTTGAAAGTATAATTTTCAATTATTGGCTTTGACAAATCCAAGTCATTTTCGCGCACATAATCATTAATTTCAATATTATTATTTTTATTCTCAAGCGCTTCTAAATAGCTATCTTTATTAGTAACGATATGATTTTGTCTAAATCTTAACGCTTCGTGATTAGCATGGTATAATCTTACCTTACCATTAATAACTCCTTTATCATCCATATCTAAATTTACAGTTGCTAATTCTTTGGAGTTTACTTTTGGAATTAAATTTACTTCTTCAGAACTTCCATCTTTTCGTATTAATCTTCCAAACCAATTTAAATCTCTCAATGGTAAAACATTGGGAACAGAATATTTCTCTGTAGCATCCATTAAGACTAATCCCTGATCAGTTTCTACAGCGGAAATCACATAATTAAAAGCTGTACGATTTGGAAAAAAAGAGATACCATTAGATCTTGTACTAAGTAAAACAGGATTAGCATTAAGTTCAGAAAAACGCAACATAGCTGTAAGCATTAAATTAATATCTGCAACATTACCTACTCCTGTTTTATAAGCTTTCCTAACTCCTTCTTCGCAAGAATAGCCATGGTAGCCATTCCACTTTACCTTAGTCTTTACAAAAGTAAAAACAGCTGCTATCTTTTCTTCTACAGAGTTTAGCCCTTGAAGAATTTGTTTTAAATCTTCTTCAAAATAACCAGTCTTATTTAATTCCGGACCAAAATCTTCATACTCATAAATTGTTTTAACTACCGCGTCCCAATTGGTTGAATACTTTTTAGGTACAGAATTAGGAAACTGAGTCATTGATAACTCTTGCTCTAAACTTGTGGTATAATTTCTAATATTATTTACAAAAGACTCCTCTTTTATTGCAGGCATATTCTCTACTAAATAAGTTGTTCTGGTTTCAGAATAGGCTATATCCTCACTACTAAAATTAGTTCTTGTGGTCCCAAAACCAGGTGCTGTTACCCTCTCTTTACTATCAATTCTTATTGACTTATTTAACTTTTCAACAGTCACTTTTGGACTAATAAAGCCTTTCAAATTGGTATTATAAACAAAATATTCAGGGATAGAATTAATGTATTCTGAATAATTCACCGGAATATCCAATTGAAAATACCAATCCCTAGGATTTCCAATACTAGGAGAATGCAACACATATTCATACTCAATAACAGAACCTTCTTTTACATTAGGCAGAACTATTTTTTTTTGCCCCCAGTATTTATTAATTACTTCATCAAACTCTCCATCGCTTTTAAGCTTTGTTTTTTCAATTTTTCCATCCACTAAATTATAAGTTGCGACATCTGAAAATGATACTTTTTCTCGTGAGCTATTAACCAAATAATAACGCACGGCTTTATTTGCCCAATCATACCCACCTTTCTTGTAAATTTTAATTCTTGCTTTAACTCTTAATTCTATTTCAAAACCGGTCTCTTGGTTGAATACCACTTTATTCTCTGCCTTTTCAAAAAGTACAGCTGCTACAGCAGAAGAATCATTTGGATGTACTTTTTCTTTTAATTCCTGGAGAGATACTTTTCCTAATCTAAAATCCTGAGCATTAGAAGAACAAACAACTATAAAAGCTGTAAATACAGTTAGTAAAAATTTGGATTTCATATTGATTTAAATCTTGGTTAGTATAATTTTAGCATTGTCATTTCTTGAAATTTGTTCCATAAAAAGACGATAATCTTCATATTCTGCATTGGAATAAACTCCTTTATTTATAAGTAAACTACGTTTATATACCAAGGAGCCATCTTCTTTTTTAAGTATCTCTGTTTTACATTCGCCAAACTTCCCTTTCAGCTCGAAATTATCAGGCAAAAACTCAATCTTATAACCTTTAGGCAAAGCCACATTTACTTCATCTGTATCTAGATAACCTCTTTGGATTTCAAATGGACTTTTCCGATTTCGCACTCTCTTGACTGAATTTGAATTCAAATTATAGACATTTACAACAAACATCATTTTGCCATTTAAAACACTTCCGTAATTCTTAGCGCTTATTTGTACATTCTCTGTAAATTGAATTTTTTCTTTATCATTAGAGAAGGAACTCTTTTCAATTTTCAAACTATTGATATGGCTCCAATATTCTTTGTAATGCTCATCTTTTTCTACAGTTTGTAACTTTTCTACATTAGTTTTATGTCCATACTGAGTCCCTGATGAAATCATTTTAATATTACCTGTCAAATCTCCTTCTTCATTTAACACATAACTCCCAATACTATTTTGACAATTCCCATTATCTTCATAATTCTTAGTCCTTACAATTTCACCTCCTTCTGGCTTAATAACAAGGACATCTCTATCGTCAGTAAAATTAGCCTGATATCCAAAAGGATTAACTTGACTAGTACATTCTAACCATATATAATCTTTACCATTAGGAATCGCTAATATCATATGATTTCCTTGGGTTGAAACAAAATCCGACTCAATATCTCTTTTATAAGAATCTCCATAAAGAATTGTGTTGTAAGAGGGCACATTAACCACATCCAAAAGTGCTCTGGTATAGTTTGTCAAAGCCTTACAATCACCATATCCCAACCGATCGACATCACTTGCCAACATAGGTTTCCATCCACCAATTCCAACTTGAATACTTACATATCTTGATTTCTTTTGAACAAAATCATATATAATTTTTGCTTTCTCAACTAGATTCTCTTCTTTACCAACTAGTTCTTTAATTTTAGTCACAGTGGTCTCTGGCAACTCTGAAGTACCGGATAAAATTTCATCGTAATACCATTTTCCGTAATCTTTCCAAGATTTTGCTACACCATCTTTACCCTCTAAATGAAACATTTCTAATGCCATAAATAATTTCGGAAAAACAACTGACCTCAACACATAAGGCTCGGACTTAATTGCTTGAATATTTGATGCTGAATACGACAACTGAGTAGCAGTATCAGTAGTCTTTTGAATAGTGTAATTTGAAAAATTGATTTCCTTTTTCTTAAACCCTAAATTATTTGGATAGCTAATATTAAAAATGCTTTTTTCAACACTAACATTGAATTCTGAAACTGGATACCATTTAGGAATAAAAGCCGTATTCGAAGTAGCAACTTCACTTTGATAAACTAAAGTAAAAGGATAATTAACGGGAGTATAATCTAAAAATAACACTCGATTATCAGAAAATAAGGTACCTTCTCCTGCTGCACTTTGATCTTTAAAATCTTTTCGTTTTATCCTCTTTATTTCATTACCAAAAATATCATAGACTACGGCTTCAATAGATTTAACCGTAGTTTTTTTATCATAGTTTTCGTAACCATTAACTGCACTCAAACCTTTTTGATTCAAAACAGTAATAGCCCGATAAGTCTTGACGGTCATACTTCGTTGTGATATAATCTCTATATCTGTCTTTTCAAGACGAATAACTCCATTAGCATTCTCTTTTAAATCCTCAGGAATAGCAACGATAGAAAAATCGTTCTTTTGAGCATGAAGAAAATTAGTAAGAAACAAAACTAATAGAATTTGAAAAAAATTGTTTTTCATATATTTTTTTTGAGCAAATAAACAATTCGATTAAAAAAGAAGAAATAGGGCAAATGAATCTTAAATCATTTTACACCTCTTTAAAACTTTTCATTCAATCAACGATTATTCTCAAAAATAAAATAAATCGCACAAAATACAAATAAATTGTTGTGTTTTTTTTAACAAGAAATAGTATAAAAAAATATTAACGATATACCTAACTATCAACAATATATCCTTATAGTGAATTATGTAGGCTGATAATAATTATCATTCCCTTATTATCAAACTTAAAATTGCTGTATATAATTCCTCTGAACTAAATGGCTTTGAAATATATTTATTAATTCCTACTGCCTTACAAGTATCATTTACTGTATCGTTCACGACTGCCGACAAAGCTATGATAGGAATGTTTTTCTTCAAAAGATCTTTCATATTTCTTATTGCCGATGTCGCTTCATAACCATTCATCACCGGCATCATCAAATCCATGATAACAATATCAAAATCTTCCTGATTAACAGCTTCAACAGCTAATTTACCATTGGCTACAGCCACACAGTCAAAATTATAATCACTCAAAATTTTATGAGATAAAAGTTGGTTTACCCGATTATCTTCAGCTAGTAAAACCTTAATTTTTGCGTTCACATCAATTTTTGGAACCGAGTATTCTCTATCAATATATGATTTTGAAGCCGAAAGATGATGATCGTTTTTTGAAAAAGGGAGTGTTATTATAAATTTAGTTCCAACATTAATTTTGCTTTTGACCACAATTTCACCATTCATGATGTTAATTATCTTTTTGATAATTGTCAAACCTAACCCAGCTCCTTCGTATTGTTTAGTAAATGGATTAGAAGCTTCTTTGAACATTTCTGTTGAAATTCCTAAACCCGTATCCTTTAAAATAATTTTAAGGATAAAATTATCGTCTTCCTCTTCCTGGAATTTAATTTTAAATCTAATTTTCCCATTTACCGGAGTAGAATTAACTGAATTACTAATTAAATTAAAGAATATCTGAGAAACCCTGATAGAATCTCCATTTAAAATCCTTGGAACTTTTTTATCAATGGCAACCTTAAAATCAATAGCCTTCTCTTTAGTTTTTACCAAAAAAGTATCATATAACAACTGAGTAAGTAGATTTAGATTAAAAGGTTTATTAGTCAGAGTAAGTTGGCCCGATTCAATTTTAACTAAATCTAAAATATCATTAATGATTACCAGCAGGACATCAGCAGAGATCTTGATATATTCTAATTGCTTACTCTTCTCAGGATCTAAAGAAGCGCTTTTAAGTAACAAATCCGTAAAACCCATAATCCCATTGAGCGGTGTTCTAATTTCATGGCTCATATTAGACAGGAACTGATGTCTTACTAAAGCTAATTGCTCAGAACGTTCTTTTTCTTCAACTAATTTTTCATTTATTGTTTCGGCTAATTTTTTAGAAACCATTGCTGATTTTAGTTCTTCAATATAAGTATTAAACCCCATACAAAAAACGTCTAATTCATCATGTGCTTCAGAAATAGGCAAATAATTAAAAAAATCACCTGCAAAACAATTAGAAATTTGCTCGATTATTTCGGCTGTTCGTTTCTTTTTAGATTCAAATTTATTAGCTAAAAACAGTAATTCCTCATAAACATCATCCAAAGTATCTCCATGAGTCAATTGCTCCTGAAACTCATCTTCATTTATGGAGCGCACTAAGGCTAATATTTCTTTTAGTTTAGACATATACTACTCTAAGTTCATTAATCGGAGATACTTCGTTTGTTTTAAAAAAGTAAAACATTTATTACTTATAAAAACATAAATATAAGAATAATCTTTTAAAAATTGATTTATTTTTTTCCTTGAATTTAGTAACCACACTTAGGCTTTATTTTTTTGGTACAAATTTGAATCGGCATAATAGGTGTTTCCAATTCAACATACGTTATATATAAAAAAAAAATGCTATTTGAGAAACTACTATTATAGCACCAACATTCAATTAATTATGTCCGTACTTACCAGCATAATCAAGGCCCTTTAATATTAATTTTACAATTGAAATATCATATTTGATCATTCTTTCTTTTCAATTCATTTAGCCATTTAACAGCTTCGCTTTTTTTTGTAAAACCTTTTAAAGGAACAACAGGATTCTTTAATCTCATAAAAGTATTGAGGATGAATTTAGTAATATGAGAATTTAAAATAACAGCACAAGCATGCAGGTATTCTTGCCCATTTTTATCTGCATAATCACGCGCATCTTTGTCATAAGATTGTATACCAGCGAAATCATAACACCAATATTGTTTTTCACCTGCTGATATTTGATGTCTTAAATCTATTAAAGCTTTCAAGTTTTCTTTAGTTCCAATAGTAGGTTTTTTAAATTCAGAATAGAGAATATCATCTTCTATCCAAAACTTAATAAAATCATTTTCACCGTCTTTAATTACCATTTTATTTTTTTTATTAAAATTAGAACAACAGTATTTTAAACATCTAAAACTTTAATAATACTGGAATAAACAAAACATGCAAACAAATTAAAGTTTTAGGAACAACCTTTATTTTAAAATTTAACCGCTCAGCGAAGATAACAAATCTAAATTATACATATCATCGACCTTAATATAACCCAAAAGAGCTACTGATTTTGCACCATATTTTTGTTTTTCATAATCAGCTGTCAAACCTAGGTAGATTTTAGATTTTTCTAAATCATTTCCTCTCTTCACCATACGATACATAATTTGTTTATATAAATGATGTGATTCATTATAATCATAATTCAACCCTAAAATAAGATGACAAATATGATCTTTCCCTAAAAAAGACCATACACAAGCTATTAATTCTTCTGAATCTTTAAGACGAAACTCCATAAACTCCCAATCAGAATATTTAGATATAATTTTTGCAATCTTAACTGGAAAAGAAAAAAAATTAAAAGAAAAATTAACTTTCTTAACATTTAGAAATAACTGATAATGTTTTTCAGCCTCTAAATTTGTTAATGTTTTTTTTATCCTAACATTAAATAGATGTTCATATCTAAAGACGTAGCGATTAATATTTCTAACATTATTTTTTGAATCTAAAAGCGCCAATAATTCCTCTTTGGAATTCCATTTTGGATGACTAACAATATTACTGTTAGGCATTTTCATCTGTACATAGCCTTCATCTTTCAATAATGAGTTTAAAGGATGTTCTACTTCAAAATCCCTGAAGATTACAACTGTGGCATCAATTTCCTTTTTCACTTTGGAAACAAATTCAAACAAACGATTCGTTGCATTTCTCCACTCAGTATGTTCAACATCCAAATAAACAAAATCTCCTTCACAAAACAAAGACCCCATCGCTAATGTTTTTGAACACAAATAATAAGGATCAGTCTTGCGTACTTCTTCTATTTGTTTTGAAATATTTTCCTGAGCAATCATATCGTCTTTATAAATTGCCCCAGTAAAAAAAGTAGCTAAAACTATTTTCCCCTTACTATCTCTAACAATAATGTAATGAAAACTCCAGTTCTCTTCCGGTTTTTCATTATTGGAAAAAATTTCTTCCATACACTGCATTCCCGAATGGCTGATATTTCCTCTATCCTTAAACATAAAGTCCCAATCAGCAGCATTTATAGCGTGTATTGTAGCATATTCTTCAACAATTAAGTTCGAATTATTTTTTGATTCCAGTTTAAAATCATTATTATCTTGTTGAAAATGAAAACCAAATTCTTTATAAACTCTTTCTACACTATCTCCCTCCTCTTCTATAGCTTTAGGCAAATGATATGCTAATACATCGGTTAACAAATCGATATCTGCTTTTGTATTATGACGCGTTAAAGTAAATCGCAAACCGGATTTATCATTAGGAACAACCGGAAATGTAGCTGTGTTTACATAAATTCCTTCTTGTAAAATACGATGCACAAAATTACGGGTTACCTTATTCAAGCCACTTCCAATAAAATAAATAGGAGAATCCGGAGAAGAAATATTCGTCAGATTTTTTTCTTTCAACCGTAGATTCATATAATCCATCAATTCTTTTAATTCTGATTGATACGTACAAATAGCATCAGACAAATGAATTTTTGCCGAAGCAATAGCTGCTCCAACATTGGCTGGTGACAAAGGATGCGAATAACTTAATGGCCCTCCAAAAATATCAGTTCTTCTGTACATCTCTGGGTCAGCAAAAATAGCCGTTCCTCCTACGCAGCCAAAACCTTTAGCAAGTGTCGAAATTATTACAATTCGATTGCTTACACCTAATCTGTCATAAATGTAACCCGTACCATTTTTTCCATCCCAACCCATTCCATGTGCATCATCAAAATACAAATGTAGTTTTGGATACTTATCCAGTAATTTTTTTAAAACAATGGTATCAGGTAAATCACCATGCATCGAATAAACACCATCGGCCATATACCAAATACGATTGTATTTATTGTAATTTTCCTGAATCATTTCTTCCAGCATTTCATAATTAGAATGCCTCACCATTTTCACTTCCGTTCCTTGTAATTTAGTATTCTTACATGGATACTGCACACTAAAATGTACTTGCTGGTCAAGAATTATTAAATCATCATACTTGATAATTGTAGCAATAACCGAAATATGTGCATTAGAAGTTGAAGTATAACAAATCACTTTATTACCATCAAATAGCTGAGACATTAGCTCTTCTAATTCCTGAATATAAGCAGGACGAATATAGGCCCTGGACATTGACAACTGAGTTCCAAATTTCCTTGTCAATTCAATTGAACCGGCTATCAAATCAGGATGTGTTTCTAACCCCAAATAACCACAGGTTCCAAAATTAATTAAATCCCTGTCTTTGATAACAAATTTCTTTCCAGTAAAATACTGCTCTTCTGAATTAATGTGCATGATTCCTTTTTCCTTTGCAGAGGTCCACACATTATCAACAACATCCAAATAATTATTGTGATTTATTTTTGCCAAAATTCCGAAATTTTAATTAATAATTTGATCTGTTTTTTAGTCATTGTAATAACAACGAAGCTATAACAAACACAAAACTATTTCGGAGCATAAACAGTATTGAATTGTAAAAATCTATCCTTTATGAAACAACCAAATATAACAAAAAAAACAGCTCCTATTTGAGCTGTCGTGTTTATAAATCAAGTTTTTCACTCTTTATTTTTACTATCAATTAGTATCGTAACAGGGCCATCATTAACCAACGCTACTTTCATATCAGCACCAAACTGACCGGTTTGCACTTTTTTACCGAGTTCCTGTTCTAATTTTCGAACAAAATTCTCATAAAGCGGAATGGCTATTTCAGGCTTAGACGCCTTTAAATAAGAAGGACGGTTTCCTTTTTTAGTAGCGGCGTGAAGTGTAAACTGACTCACCACAATTATATCTCCATCAATATCCTGAACCGATAAATTCATCACATCATTTTCGTCTCCAAAAATGCGAATTTTAGCAATTTTAGCCGTCAACCAATCGATATCTTCTTGTGAATCGGCATCTTCAATACCTACAAGAACCAATAAACCTTTTTGAATGGAAGCTACTATTTGGGAATCTATCGTCACTGAAGCTTCGGAAACCCTTTGAATTACAACTCGCATTAACCTCTGGATTTATCGCTGTTTTTTCGGTCTTCATCATAAATATCAGTTCGATAATGTTCGTCATCACCTTCTAAGATTTTCAGATAACTATTATAACGTGACCAGGCAATTTCTTCTTTCTCTAAGGCTTCTTTGACAGCACATTTTGGTTCTTCTTTATGCAGACAATTATTAAACTTGCATTTGTCTTTTAGTTTAAAAAATTCCGGAAAATAATCACTAATTTCTTCTTTTTCCATATCTACTACACCAAAACCTCTAATTCCGGGTGTATCGATAATTTGGGCTCCAAAAGAAAGATCAAACATTTCGGCAAAAGTCGTAGTATGTTGCCCTTGTGAATGCGAATCCGAAATTTGTTTTGTTTTCAAATTCAAACCCGGCTCGATAGCATTTACCAAAGTTGATTTCCCGACTCCTGAATGTCCCGAAAACATACTCACCTTATCTTTCATCAAAGCAGTCAGTTTATCCAAACCTTTGTGTTTTTGAGCGGAAACGCGCAGGCATTGGTAACCAATACTTTCATAAATATATTGCAAATACAACTGTTCGTCCAGAGCGGCTTCATCAAAAGTATCGATTTTATTAAAAACTAATACCGCTTCAATACCATAAGCCTCTGCAGTCACTAAAAAACGATCGATAAAACTGGTCGTTGTAGGCGGATTATTGATAGTTACCAATAAAAAAACAATGTCAATATTAGAAGCAATAATATGTGTTTGTTTAGAAAGATTAACCGATTTTCGAACAATATAATTTTTCCTGTCCTGAATGGTATTAATCACACCGGTTACCTGATCATTATTCTCTTCCAGTTCATACTCAACACAGTCGCCTACAGCAATAGGATTGGTACTTTTAATACCTTTCATCCTAAACTTTCCTTTTATTCTACACTCCACAAAATTCCCTTCCTCGGATTTTACGGTGTACCAGCTCCCTGTTGATTTATAAACGATTCCTGTCATTATTAGAATTTAGATTGCAGAATTTAGATCACAGATTTAAATCGAAATTCTTTACAAAGATAAAGTGTTTTTAATTTTAAGAAGACTCTAAAACAAACAAAAAATCCCAAAACATAAAGTCTTGGGATTTTATAAATTGAATTTATCGAGTTCTCAAATCACGATACAATTATCCGTTGATAATTTTTTCTTGGTGCTCAATACTTTCTTGGTGAATTGATTTGAATAATTTAGTGATAAATTCTTCTGACAATCCTTTTTTAGCTCCTTCAGCAACCATTTTCTCTTGGATTTCATTCCAACGGTTGTTTTGCAATACAGCCACATTGTTGTCTTTTTTCACCTGACCAATTTCATCAGCTACTTTCATTCTTTTTCCTAAAAGATCTAATAAGTTAGTATCCAAAACGTCGATATTAGCTCTTAATTTTGTCATTTTAGCTTCAAAATCACTATCTCCGCTTACTTTTCTAATTTTTAAGTCTTTCAAGATTTGTTTCAATGTATCTGGAGTAACTTGTTGAGCAGCATCAGACCAAGCGTTATCCGGATCAATATGCGTTTCAATGATCATACCATCATAATTCAAATCTAAAGCTTCCTGAGTTACTTCCTGAATCATGTTACGGTTTCCTGTAATGTGAGATGGATCAATGATTAATGGCAAATCAGGGAATTTGTTTTGCAATTCGATAGCAATTTGCCACTCAGGAATGTTTCTGTATTTTGTTTTCTCATAAGTAGAGAAACCTCTGTGAATAACTCCTAAATTCTTGATTCCAGCCATGTGTAAACGCTCCACACCACCTAACCATAAAGCCATATCAGGGTTTACAGGGTTTTTAACCAATACAATTTTATCAGTTCCAGCTAATGTATCAGCAATTTCCTGAACTGCAAATGGATTTGCTGTTGTACGAGCTCCAACCCATAATACATCGATATCATATTCTAAAGCCAATTTACAGTGAGCAGCTGTAGCAACCTCAGTTCCCATCAACAATCCTGTTTCTTCTTTAGCTTTTTTCAACCATTTTAATCCTATTTCTCCAATTCCTTCAAATCCTCCCGGACGAGTTCTTGGTTTCCAAATTCCTGCTCTAAAAACGCTTACATCTGAATTTTTCAATTCGTGAGCAATTTTCAATACTTGCTCTTCAGTTTCAGCACTACAAGGTCCTGCTATCACAAATGGATGATTCAATTTGAAAGCATCCAACCAATTTCTCATTTCTTTGTTGTTTTCCATCTTTTAAAATTTATTTTGTATTGTGTTGTATATATTTATTCTTTTTACTCCTATTTTTTAACGCCCATACCGTTTAATATTTCTCTAATCTTATTGACACTCGCCATTTCTTCATAGATTGCATTGTAATCATCCTGAACAAGCAAATCTCTAAACTGGGTCAAATTAGAAATGTATTCTTCTAATGATTCTAAAACCTGCGCTTTATTCTGCTCAAAAATTGGCGTCCACATGGCTGGTGAACTTTTAGCTAAACGCACCGTACTTTCAAAACCGGAACCCGCCATATCAAAAATATCCTGCTCGTCTTTCTCTTTATTAATCACCGTTTTTCCTAACATAAAGGAACTGATGTGCGATAAATGCGAAACGTAAGCAATGTGTTTATCGTGCGATTTCGGATCCATATAACGAATACGCATCCCCATTTTACTGAAAACCTCTAATGCTTTTTCCTGCAATTTGAAAGCTGTTTTCTCTACTTCGCATATGATATTTGTTTTTCCTCTAAACAAATCTCTTAACGCTGCCGAAGGACCTGAAAATTCCGTTCCCGCAATAGGATGAGTGGCAATGAAATTTCTTCTTTTAGGATGATTTGCGATTGCTTCACAAATAGGATTTTTAGTAGAACCTACTTCAAAAACAATAGCATTATCACCAACTAAATCCAAAACTTGAGGCAATAATCCAAGTAAAACATTCACAGGAACCGAAACAATTACAAAATCTGCCTCAGACAAATCTCCCATTGTAGCAGCAACATCAATAACACCTAACTCTAATGCCTGTTGGATATGTTTTTCGTTATTATCAATTCCGTAAATAGTAGCATTCGGATACAGCGCTTTGATGTCTAAAACCATCGAACCACCTATTAAACCAATACCTATTACAAATACTTTCATTTTATTTCTTTAAATTCCAAACTTTTAAAATTCCAAATTCCAAACTTTGATTAAACTAAAATCTGAGATCTAAAACCTAAAATCGGCTTATTGCTTCCTGTACTTTTTCTTCTTTTACGCATAATGCAAATCGAATATACCCTTCTCCATTAGAACCAAAAATAGTTCCTGGCGCAATAAAAATATATTTCTCGTGCAATATCTGATCGATGAACTTTTCAGCTGATTCAATTCCTTCCGGCAATTTTGCCCAAACAAATAAACCTACTCCTTCTTTATAAACTTTACATCCAAGTTTTTCTGCCAATTGCTCGGTTAAAACGCGACGTTTTTTATATATTTCATTCATGGAATCAAACCATGATTTATCACTTTTTAATGCTTCGATAGCGCCTTTTTGAATTCCGTAAAACATTCCGCTATCCATATTACTTTTCACTCTTAAAACAGCATCAATCAAGTCAGCACTTCCGGAAACCATTCCTACTCTCCAGCCTGCCATATTAAAAGTCTTGCTCAAAGAGTTTAACTCTAAAGCTACTTCTTTAGCTCCTTCCACCTGTAACAAACTCATCGGATTGTCATTCAAAACAAAACTATACGGATTGTCATTCACCAATAGTATATTATGTTTTTTAGCAAAAGCGACTAACTTTGCAAACAATTCCAAACTTCCTCTTGCTCCTGTAGGCATGTGTGGATAACCGATCCACATTAATTTTACTTTCGATAAATCTAATTTTTCTAAAGCTTTAAAATCAGGTTCCCAATTATTAGCTTCTGCCAAATCATAATAAACAGCCTCTGCACCTACTAAATTCGTTACCGAAGTATAAGTTGGATAACCCGGATTAGGAATTAAGACCTGATCTCCTTCATTCAAAAATGCCATTGAAATATGCATGATTCCTTCTTTCGAACCCATCAAAGGCAAAATTTCAGTATTCGGATTTAAATCCACTTGAAAATTGTTCTGATAAAAATCAGCCATACTTTTTCGTAACTCAGGAATTCCCTGATAACTTTGATAACCATGTGCATTAACATCCTGCATAGCCAAAGTTACCGCGTCAATCACAGCCTGTGCCGGAGCCAAATCAGGACTTCCGATTCCCATATTGATGATAGGTTTTCCTTCTGATGCTAATTGTCTTACCTCTCTCAATTTTGATGAGAAGTAGTATTCTTCAACTGTATTTAATCTGTTTGCTGTTGTAATCATTTTTATTCTTTGGCTTTTGAACCTGGTTCAAATTGACAATCTGCTTTTACTGTTTTATTTAAATCAAACTAGGTTTTGTATTGGTATACTCGCCTAAAACTTTGAAATATTCTGCCATAATTTCTAACAAAGATTTTGCTTTAGCGTAATCTTCATATTTTTCGAAAGTAACATCCACAAAAAAAGAATATTTCCAAGGGGTTTCTATTTTTGGCAAGGATTGAATCTTAGTCAAATTCATTTTACAATCGCTCATTACATTCAAAACTGCCGCCAAACTTCCTCGTTTATGATCCAATTCAAATTTCAAAGAAGCTCTGTTTATCTCTTCTTCCGAAACAAATGAATCCTCCTTTTGAATAATCACAAAACGGGTCATATTATTTTTTATCGTTTGAATTTCGGGAGCTAAAATTTCTAAATCATACATTTCTGCCGCTGTTTTACTTGCAATTGCAGCAATACCTGTTAATTGTTTCTCCTGAATTCTTCTTGCTGTTTCAGCCGTATCTTTATCTTCAACTAATTTAATATGCGGGTATTTTTTTAAAAAATCCATACACTGCAACAAAGCCATTGGATGCGAATACACTTCGGTAATATCTTCAATCTTCTGACCTTTTAAAGCCATTAAATTTTGATGAATACTTAAATAATGCTCCCCTATGATATGCAATTTATTCTTATCAATCAAAGCATAATTAGGAATAATAGGACCAGCAATAGAATTTTCAATCGCCATCACCGCCTGAGTTGACTTCCCTGACAAAAGACTATCTACTAATTCTTCAAAAGACATACATTCATCAACAACCACTTGCTGACCATAATACTCCTGAGCCACCTGATGATGAAAAGAACCTATTATACCTTGTATTGCAATTTTTGCTTCCATTTATTCAAAAAAAAATCCTGATTTTCATCAGGATTGTATATTAGTTTTATTTGTTTTATTCGTTATTCAAATTACCATAGCACAATCCTTATCTCTCGCTAAAGAAATAAAAAGAAAAGCTAAAATAGAAACGGTTATTTGACATCTTAATTAAATATTATTCTCTACGAATTATTATTTTTAACGCTGGCAAATATACAACAGATTTCCAATTGCACAAATTTTTTTTTAAAAAAAATTATTTTGTTACTCTTGTAGGAGTATCTTTTCCATTAACAATAGTATTAGAGCTAATGGCTATCGCCTTTATAATCTCTGTCATATTATCCAAATTCAAAGTTGAAACCTCATCAGAAGCCTTATGATAATTAGGCTCAACATCCATTTTTGAAGTAGAGATGGTATGTGCAGGAACACCCATTGCAGCTAATCGGGCATTATCTGAACGATAGAATAAATTTTGATCAGGATAAGGATCAGGATAGAAGTTAAAACGAGAATCCTTTAAATTCTGCTGTAAAATACCTCCGAAATTTGATTTCTCAAAACCAGTTATGTATGCCGAATTTTTACCCCACTTACTTTCAGTACCAATCATTTCGATATTAAACATAGCTACCACTTTAGCAGCATCTATGCTTTTAGAAAACTCTTTAGAGCCATAACCTCCTATTTCTTCTGCCGTAAAAGCTACAAAAACAATAGTCCTGTCATTAAACCCCTTTTTTTTAAAATATTTAGCCAAAGTTATTACTGCTGTCACACCCGAAGCATCATCATTAGCTCCATTGAACACTTTGTCTTCACTATCTTTATTCAAACCTAAATGATCATAATGCGCTGAAAAAATCACATATTCATCAGGCTTTGTTTTTCCTTTTAAAACCCCAACCACATTATTTGCATCTTTACCTTTAAACTTAAATTCCTGTCGGTAACTTTGTAAATCTCCATAAAAAGCAAGCCCTATTTCTTTAAACTCATTTTCGATAAATGCAGAAGCTTTTTCTATACCTGCTGAAAAAGTTGCTCTTCCTTCAAAATCATCCGAAGCTAATTTTGTTTCAATTCTAACAATATCTTCTTTTTCAATTGAAGCTATTTTTTGAGCATGGGCAAAACTCACCAATAAAACCCCCAATAAAAGGCTAACTCTTTTCATAGATACAATTAATTTTCATTTTAAAATCAATCAAATATAGTAATCCAAAGTATACATTTTAAAATTCCCTATTAACAATTCAAACAAATTTCTATTTACTTTTGTAACCAAATAAAAAAAGGATGTCAATAGAAGTAAAAAACATATCTAAAAGTTATGGTGCTCAAAAAGCCCTTGACAACATTTCATTTTCAATAAAAAAAGGAGAAATTGTTGGTTTCCTTGGCCCAAATGGAGCCGGAAAATCAACTTTAATGAAAATATTGACAACTTATCTTTCCTCCGACGAAGGAAACGCACTGGTTAACGAACAGGATGTAAATTTGAACCCAAAAGCGGTTCAAAGTTCCATTGGTTATTTACCGGAACATAATCCACTATATTTAGATTTATACGTGAGAGAATATCTGGCTTTTAACGCCGATGTCTATAAAGTTAACAAATCCCGTATTGAAGAAGTGATTCAATTAACAGGTTTAACTACCGAAAGTCATAAAAAGATTGGAGAACTATCAAAAGGATACCGTCAACGTGTAGGTCTAGCCAATGCTTTATTACACAATCCGGAAGTATTGATTCTGGACGAACCTACAACAGGTCTTGACCCAAACCAACTTTTAGAAATTCGCAACCTGATTAAAAATGCCGGAAAAGACAAAACGGTTTTTCTTTCTACACATATTATGCAAGAAGTAGAAGCTATTTGCGACCGTGTAATCATTATCAACAACGGAAAAATAGTTGCTGATAAAAAACTAGACCATCTTATTTCTGAAGAAAAAGAACAAATTATTGAAGTCGAATTCGATTATAAAATCGAGGAACAGGCTATTGCTAAAATCGAGAATTTAATCTCCTATAAAAACACCCACGACATGACCTGGGAACTGGTTTTTAAAACCGACAAAGACATGCGTTCGGTGGTTTTTGATTTTGCTAATGAAAACGGATTAAGAACACTTCAACTGAATCAGAAAAACAAAAATCTGGAAGCTATTTTTAGAGAAATCACTAAATAACATCTATTTTTTAAAATCAAAAAGAGCTCTTTCAAACCAATGAAATGAGCTCTTTCTTTTAGAAACCAAAACTTAAATTACCTTTTCAAAGCAAAATGCCCTCTGTAAATTTTATTATTTTCTCTAAACACCTCAAACCAATAATCATCTGAAGGCAATTGGTAACCATTAAAAGTGCCGTCCCATGAAGAAGTGTTTCCAAACTCTTTTAAAAACTTTCCGTATCTATCAAATATTCTCGTTCTCAAATTAAACTCTGTCTCTGAAAGTTTCACTGCCCAAGTATCATTATAACCATCACCATTGGGAGTAAAAAACTTAGGAAAATTAAGTATATAGACTATTTCTTTGGTTTCACCACAACCTTTCTTATCTCTAACATTAACCACATATGTTCCACTTAACAAACCGGTAAAAACATTTTCATCCTGATAATAAATTCCATCCAAAGAATATTCATAATCTCCTAAACTGGACGAATCCAAATGCACAGTTATCGTATTTTGATTATCGGTCCAGTCTACAATTTCAACAGAACTAATTGTTGCCTTATTGGAAAGTATGACAGAAAAATTATGAGTAGTTGAACAAATCACTGCACCATTATTCTTTGTCACCGTTACCGAATAATTCCCCACAGCGGAAACATTGACTGTTTGCGTTGTTTCGCCTGTTGACCATAAATAACTGTCAAAACCTGCTCCTGCATCAATACTCACATTTGAGTTTTCACAAAGCGACACCTCATCAGCGATAGGAATTACAGGATTCGAAAACAAAGTCAGCACCACTTTTACTACCTGATAACATTTATCATTCGAATCCACTCGGGCATAAAGCGTTGTTACACCAGTATGCAAATTATAGGTATTTGTAGAAACTATTTCGTTAGAACCATTTTGATTTTGAGCAGCAGCAATAGAAGTATAAAAACGAATTTGCGTCGATGAATCAGAGGTAATCAAGCTATTATAAGTCAACAAATCGACTATTTCAACCCCATCATTCAAATCATCACAAAACGAATCCGCTACATCATTTACAACCAACGTTGGCGTACTTATTTCCACAGTAACAGCAAGCCTGTTCACACTTGCACAACCATTCAATGTTTGTGAAGCATAATACGTTTTCCCGTCAATCAATGGAGTTGTACTTTCTAAAACAGTTCCATTTGCAGCTGCATCATACCAAACAATTGCTGTTCCTATAGCTTCTAAAAAACCAATGGTTGCATTTTGGGTCGAACAAAAATCCTGAGTTATATTTCCTGTTGGCGCAGCTGTAGTTTGAATATTTATTGTCACAGGAATTCTTTCGCTTTCGCAAGTAGTAAGAGTTTGCGATGCATAATAAGAAACACCATTAGCTAAAACAGTTGTTCCAGGCAACAAAGTTCCAGACGAAGATGCATCATACCATTTTAAATTAGTTCCTGAAATAGCAATATCATTTAAAGTTTTATTATCCTGTGCACAAAAAGTTTGAGGAGAAACAGCAACAGGAAGTGGCTCACTATTAACATATGGATTTATCACTACTTCTGCAGCCACAAGAGAGCTACAGCCCAAATTATTTTTTATCAAAACCTGATAAGTACCGGCAACTAAATTATTTTTAGAATTTGCAGTTCCCCAGTTAGTCCCTCCATCAAAACTATAAGCTGCAGCAATATCCGTAACTGTAATAGTTCCTGTTCGAACAATACAATCAGGTTGAATCACTGTAACTGTTGGCGTAGGCGGATAACCCGGCGGCACAGCAATATTTACTGTAGCAGCAGCCGTTTCACACAAAGAACTGTTTCTGGTTTTCACCAAATAATCACCCGGAATCAATCCTGTTTTTACATTACTACCTTGCCATGTTTGTCCGTTATCAAAACTGTATTCAGCATTTGAACTAGTCACGGTAATTGTCCCATAAGGATTAGTACAAATTACCGGCTGAATTACCGAATAAGTTGGTACTGCACTCGAAGCAGCAACACTATTAATATGCGCCACAACCGGGCTCGAGGCACAGCCCGAATTTAATTTAGCCGTAACATTATAATCTCCGCCTGCCAAACCTGAAAAAACACCCGATATCTGGTAATTCACTCCATCAATACTATAGGTTGTATTAGCTGCTGTAGTAATATTAATCGTTCCCGAAGGCAGGTCGCAAGTAGGCTGAACGGTTATAAAAGTTGGCGCCACCGAACCCGATTTGACAACAATCGTTATTTCATTCGAAAAAATACGGCAGTTTGAAGACGAAATATTAGAACTATCAGCCGTAGCTAATCGGTATTTAAAAGTACCAGCTGCGCCGGAAGTGAAAGTATAATTAGCCGAATTAGCTCCTGAAATATCTGTCCAGCTCGTTCCTCCATCAGTACTCGTTTGCCACTGATAGCCTATAGTTGTATAAGCCGAAGACGAAACTGAGCCTGATAAGGTAATCGGTTTTGATTCGCCCTCACAAACTTCTAAATTAGTAGTTGATTCATTTTGAATAACCGAAGTAACCGTAGGCCCACAAGCTCTAAAAGTAATATCATCCAAAGCAATATCATTTCCGGGCGCTGCCCCCACCTTATTATTCCGCATTCGGATGACAACCGTTGAAACTCCTGATGGCGTGGTAAAATAAAATCCGTATTGTTTCCATACAGCAGTTGATGACAACCCAATATCTCCCGTATTATAAGTTCCTAAAATTGTTCCGCTCGTATCCTCAATTGTAAAAGTAATGTTTGGCGGACTATTATCTCGACTTACTAAAAGATTCATAATCCAAGCCGCAAACTCATAAGTAGTTCCCGGACACAGACCCGTAACCGTATTTTTATAAAAATAATCTGTTGTAGAAAAACTAGCATTCACTACCATCATATAACCGCCACCAGTATGATCTGTAGTAGTCCACCAGGTTCCAGATGTATTTGTTCTACTTTCAATTGTATAAGAACCATCACTTGGAAAATCGGCACTGGAATAGGTATAACTGGTTATGCCCGAACCTAAGGCTGCCCCATGAGAAGCAGTCCCTGTTCCAAAATCTAATTTCACAACAGGGTCTCCTAAACTCCCGGTACATAATTGCGCCTTCGCTGTGGTAAACGAAAGACAAATACAAAATACCAAAACCCAAAACCTCTTAACCAAAACCACAATTTTAACTTAGTAAAGTTAAAACTTAACTAAGAAATCCTATTATTTTTGAGGTTAACCAAGGGAATTTTGAGGTAAAATCAGAGGGCTTCCTTTTTAATCTTAGTTACAAAAAAACCCGAATGACAAAATCATTCGGGTTACTTACAATAGATTTAAAAATTTCTAAAATACCTGACTGGCTATTTTATGGATATTATCTGATTTACCCATTGAATAATAATGCACACATGGAGCACCAAACTCAATTAATTCTTTGGATTGTTGCACTGCAAAATCAATTCCAATCTGACGAACAGCCACATTATCTTTCGCTTGTTCAATTGCTGAGATTAATTCTTGTGGCATATCCAACCAAAATACCTGTGGCAACAATTGCAAATGACGTTTTACTGAAACCGGTTTAATCCCAGGAATAATTGGCACATCAATTCCAATGGATCTCGCTGCTTCTACAAATCTAAAATAGCGCTGATTATCAAAAAACATTTGGGTTACAATATAATCGGCACCGGCATCTACCTTCTCCTTCAATCGTTTCAAATCAGCCTCTAAACTTGGCGCTTCAATATGTTTTTCGGGATAACCTGCTACACCAATACAAAAATCAGGAGCATTTTCCAATGGCAATTCGCCATGTAAAAACTTCCCATTATTCATGGCTTTGATTTGCTTAACCAAATCAACCGCATAAGCATTTCCTCCCACTGTAGGCTCAAAATACTTCTCCCCTTTCATTGGGTCGCCTCGTAATGCCACTAAATTTTCTATTCCTAAATAATGACAATCTACCAATAAATATTCCGTCTCTTCTCTTGTAAATCCGCCACACAAAACGTGCGGAATGGCATCGACACCATATTTATGTTGGATAGAAGCACAAATCCCAACTGTCCCTGGACGCATACGAGTGATACGACGATCAAAAAGTCCGTCTTTTTCAATGTACACATATTCTTCTCTCGAAGTCGTTACATCAATAAAAGGAGGCTTAAACTCCATTAAAGGATCTATATTAGCATATAAATCTTTAATATTACTTCCTTTTTGAGGCGGTACAATTTCAAAGGAAAACAAAGGTTTACCTTTTGCTGCTTCTAAATGTTGTGTTACTTTCATATTTCCTCCCCCGCCCCTCCTAAAGGAGGGGAGATTGGGTATATTTTAATTAAACAATTTTTTATTCACTCCTCCCCTTTAGGGGAGGTTGGGTGGGGATTAATCTGCAATATTAGGACTTAACCATTTTACGGCTTTGTCAGTTGAAATACTTCTACGTTTGGCATAATCAACCACCTGATCTTCTTTTATTTTCCCCAGTCCGAAATACCTGCTTTCTGGATTTCCAAAATAATACCCCGAAACTGATGAAGCAGGCCACATTGCCATACTTTCGGTCAAAGTTACACCAATTTCCTCCTCTACTTTTAACAATTTCCAAATCGTTGGCTTTTCTAAATGGTCCGGACAAGCCGGATATCCCGGTGCAGGACGAATTCCTTTATAGCTTTCTTTTATTAATTCTTCATTAGACAAAGACTCTTCAGCATCATAACCCCAAAATTCTTTACGTACTTTTTCATGTAAATATTCAGCAAAGGCTTCGGCGAAACGATCACCTAATGCTTTAACCATAATAGAATTATAATCATCTAAATTATTGCGATATTCATCAGCCCATTCGTCAACACCAAAACCGGTCGTTACACAAAAAGCCCCTATATAATCAGTCACTCCATTGTCTTTTGGCGCAATAAAATCAGCCAAAGCAATATTTGGTGCTCCTTTGGTTTTTTGTGACTGTTGACGCAAAGTCAGGAATTTTTCTATCTCTTTTCCTTTTTCGTCGTACAATTGAATATCATCATCATTTACCTGATTAGCCGGAAAAATGCCGTAGATTCCTTTGGCCTGCAATTTCTTTTCTTTCAAAATCACATCCAGCATTGCCTGAGCATCTTTAAACACAGACGTTGCCTGCTCTCCTACTACTTCATCCGTCAGGATAGCAGGATATTTTCCGTATAATTCCCATGTTTGAAAAAACGGTGTCCAATCGATATAAGGAACCAACACATCCAAATCAACTTCTACACTTTTTGTCCCAATGAAATTTGGTTTCTTTGGCGAATAATTCGCCCAATCCAATTGTAATTTATTTTTACGGGCATCTTCAATAGACAGGAAATTTTTATCTCTCGAACGATTTAAAAACGACTCTCTAAAAGCATCATATTCTTCTCGAATTCCAGCTGTATAAGTTTCTTTATTATCATCTAATAAATTTCCTGCTACCGTTACCGCTCTCGAAGCATCATTTACGTGAACTACAGTTGCTTTGTATTGCGGTGCAATTTTCACGGCTGTATGTGCACGCGAAGTAGTTGCTCCACCGATCATCACCGGAACTTTCATATTGCGTTTATCCAGTTCTTTGGCCAAAAACACCATTTCGTCCAGCGAAGGCGTAATCAAACCACTCAATCCGATGATATCTACTTCGTGTTCCAAAGCTGCAGCAATAATTTTTTCCGGAGGAACCATTACACCCAGATCAATAATCTCGTAATTATTACAAGCTAACACCACCGAAACAATATTTTTACCAATATCGTGCACATCCCCTTTTACGGTTGCCATCAATATTTTTCCGTTTCCTTCTTTGTCTCCGGCTTGTTTTGAAGCTTCAATAAAAGGCAATAAATAAGCCACCGCTTTTTTCATTACACGTGCCGATTTTACTACCTGTGGCAAGAACATTTTCCCGGAACCAAACAAATCCCCAACAACATTCATCCCCGCCATTAAGTTGATTTCGATTACTTCGATAGGTTTTGTTGCTGCTAAACGGGCTTCTTCCACATCTTCTTCAATAAAAGCATCAATTCCTTTTACTAATGAATGTGTAATTCGTTCCTGCACCGTTCCTGAACGCCATTCCTGTACTTCGGCTTCTGTGTTTTTAGAACCAGTTCCTTTTACACTTTCAGCAAAATCCAATAAACGTTCCGTAGCATCATCGCGTCTGTCCAAAATCACATCTTCAACGTGCTCCAACAAATCTTTTGGAATATCATCATAAATGGTCAACATCTCCGGATTTACAATTCCCATTGTCATTCCGGCTTTGATAGCATGATACAAGAAAACCGAGTGCATGGCTTCACGCACCACATCATTTCCTCTAAAAGAAAAAGATACATTACTCACACCACCACTGATGTGTGCATGTGGTAAATTTTCACGAACCCATTTAGTTCCTCTGAAGAAATCCAAAGCATTCAAACGGTGTTCTTCCATTCCTGTCGCAACTGGAAATATATTCAAATCGAAAATAATATCCTGTGGCGGGAAGTTTACTTTGTTTACCAAAATATCATACGAACGTTGGCAAATTTCGACTCTTCGATCGTAATTATCAGCCTGACCTACTTCGTCAAAAGCCATCACAATTACCGCCGCCCCATAACGTTTGATTAATTGGGCGTGATGAATAAATTGCTCTTCTCCTTCTTTCAACGAAATCGAGTTTACCACACATTTTCCCTGTACTACTTTCAATCCGGCTTCAATAATGTGCCATTTCGAACTGTCAATCATAATAGGCACACGGGCAATATCCGGTTCGGCAGCAATCAGGTTTAAGAATTTCACCATTGCATATTCACCATCAAGCATTCCCTCATCCATATTGATATCGATGATTTGTGCTCCACCTTCTACCTGCTGTCTGGCGATATCTAAGGCTTCATCGTATTTTTCTTCTTTAATTAATCGAAGAAATTTTCTGGAACCTGTTACATTGGTACGCTCACCTATGTTTACAAAAACACTCTCCGGCGTAATAATTAACGGTTCTAATCCCGATAAAACTAAATTTCTTCTTGCTTCTGCTTCTGCCATTTTATTTTTATTTTTATTCGTCCAAGCATTGCGAGTTCCGATAGCTATCGGAACGAAACAATCTCACTATCGACATCATCATTTTTGTCATTCCTGACAAACTAGACGTTTTATATTTTTTTTCACGCAGATTTTGCAGATAGAGCAGATTTCTTATCTGCTAAAATCAGCTGAATCTGCGTGATTTATTTTTTTTATTCTCTTTTTAGACACGAACATGACGCTTGCGCTAGCTGTGAAAACTTAAATCATTTCCATTTAGATTTTTCAATATATTCACTTGTCCTACCTTCATCGTAAATATAATATTTAACTTTAGTAAAACCAGCCTTAACTAGTTCAAGTGAATCAGGTTGTAATTCTTCATCTAAAACAATATAATTTTCATAAGGGTTTTTTAAATTATATTTTACCTTATAAAATTTACTGAGACGATTACTATTGTTTCCATAAACTATCATTGAACCTACTATTCTTTCTCTATAATAAAAATAATATTTTATAGAAATAGACTTCGAATGATTTTTATATCTTGTTGTGAATCCAATAGTTTGCCCTTTAAATGTTCTTCGATATTCCTCAATTTTATGTTTTTCATAATAATTAAAAAACAACAAGACAAATACAATTGCTACGAAAACAATAATTCCTACATAATTGCCTTTCTTATTTTTTATTTTATCCGTTTGATCCACATTCAACTATTTTATTACAAACTCGCTGTCGAAACCCTCGGTTTATAATCCTTAGCAATATCGGCAATTAATCGAATATGATCTGGGGTTGTACCACAACATCCTCCAATAATATTTACTAAATTATCATCCAGATAACTCTTAATTTGTGCCTGCATTTCCTGTGGTGTTTCGTCATATTCTCCAAAAGCATTTGGCAATCCTGCATTAGGATGCGCCGACACATTGAAAGAGGTATGCGAAGACAAGGTTTGCAAATAAGGTTTCAACAAATCGGCTCCTAAAGCGCAATTGAATCCTACACTCAACAATGGAATATGTGAAACTGAAATCAGGAAAGCCTCCACCGTTTGTCCGGAAAGTGTTCTTCCGGAAGCATCGGTAATGGTTCCTGAAACCATAATTGGAATATCAATCCCTCGTTCTTCTTTTACTTCTTCGATAGCAAAAAGTGCTGCTTTGGCATTCAGCGTATCGAAAATCGTTTCTACCAATAACAAATCACAACCACCATCCATTAAAGCTTCTACCTGTTGTTTATAAGCAATACGCAAATCATCAAAAGTTACCGCTCTGTATCCCGGATCATTTACATCCGGCGACATCGATGCCGTACGGTTTGTTGGGCCAATTGAACCTGCCACAAAACGTGGTTTTTCGGGATTTTTAGCTGTGAATTCATCAGCTACTTTTCGGGCAATTTTTGCCGATTCGTAGTTCAGTTCATACACCAAATCCTCCATGTGGTAATCGGCCATACCAATTGTTGTTCCGGAGAACGTATTGGTTTCAACAATATCAGCTCCTGCTTCAAAATAAGCAGCATGAACCTCAGCGATGGCTTTAGGTTGGGTCAACGACAATAAATCGTTGTTTCCTTTTAAAGGATGTGGAAAATCCTTGAAGCGCTCGCCTCTAAAATCTTCTTCCGAAAAATTGTAACGTTGCAACATGGTTCCCATTGCTCCGTCGAGAACGAGTATTCTTTTTTTGATTTCTTCCTGAATGCTTGGCATAACTTATTTTTTATTTTCCTGCAAGGTCTGTTTTGACCTTGTAGGTATCTAATTCTATACTAATACCTACAAGGTTTTTAAAACCTTGCAGGAGTAATTTTCCAAAAACAATTGTGGCTCTATAGCCCCGATTGTAGCGGAAATCCTTGTGGCGGCAGGCATTTATGCCGACACAAGATTAAAGCGAAAAGCGGGAACTATATTCCCTAAAATGCCTCATGCTGTGCTCCTAATTATTTTCCAAATTTGGAAATGCAAAGTAAAGCAATAGCCTTACCACTTGCAAGTGTTTTTTAAAGTTGCTGAGTTACAAAGTACCAAAGTTAAAAATCTAAAAAAAGGCTCTAAGTTCAACAAACTTAGAGCCTTTGTTTTAATATCTCAGTAACCTTTTAGTTAATTGCTTTTACAACCGCTTTAGGTGCTTCTTTACGGGTACCGTCAAATCCATCAACTCCAGAAACAGTGGTGTATTTCAACACATAACGTTTTCCTGGATTGATGATTTGGTAAGCTGCCTGACACATTAAAGTTGCTTCGTGGAAACCACAAAGAATCAACTTCAATTTACCCGGATAGGTATTGATATCTCCGATAGCAAAAATACCAGGAATGTTAGTTTGGTAATCCAAAGCATTGTTTACTTTGATGGCGTTTTTCTCGATTTCTAAGCCCCAGTTTCCGATAGGTCCTAATTTAGGCGTTAATCCGAAAAGTGGAATAAAGTAATCACAAGGAATGTTACGGTGTGCTCCGTTTTCTTCTAAATCTACTGATTCAACATGCTCTGCACCGTTGATTCCAACAACTTCTGCAGGAGTAATCAAGTGAATTTTTCCTTTATCTTTTAATTCCTGTACTTTTTCTACTGAATCCAAAGCACCACGGAATTCGTTACGACGGTGCACTAAAGTCACTTCTGAAGCTACATCAGCTAAGAAGATACTCCAATCCAAAGCAGAATCTCCTCCTCCGGCAATAACTACACGTTTGTTACGGAATTCTTCAGGATTTTTGATGAAATATTTTACTCCTTTATTTTCGTAAAACTCGATATCCTCGATTAAAGGTTTTCTAGGTTCAAAACTTCCTAAACCACCCGCAATAGCAATTACTTTAGCATGGAATTCAGTTCCTTCATTAGAAGTAACAATAAAACTTCCATCTTCTTGTTTAACGATAGTTTCAGCACGTTCACCAAGTGTAAATCCTGGCTCGAATTGCTTAATTTGCTCCATTAAGTTATCTACTAAATCACCCGCTAATACTTCTGGGAATCCAGGAATATCATAGATTGGTTTCTTTGGATACAATTCAGCTAATTGTCCACCCGGTTGCGGTAAAGCATCTAAGATGTGACATTTTAATTTCAATAAACCTGCTTCAAAAACGGCAAATAAACCAGTAGGACCGGCTCCTATTATAAGGATATCTGTTTCTATCATTTTTTATTTATTTATAATCATTCTTAATAATTGCAAAGAAACGAAAAAAATCAAAATAAGGACATGATTTAAATCATTCGTTTATTTACGAATTACATTTTTTTTATTTATTTTTTAATGACTGAGTAATCTCATTCATTTTGTGAACTTTTTCTTCAAAATCTCCTTTCAGATTATTTCGATAATCATTAAGGTTTTGTACCATTTGATTAATATCTTCCGGTATAACCTCCTCAAAAAACTCTCTCAAACGTTTGGCTGTTGTGGGCGATTTTCCATTGGTTGAAATTGCAATCTTTACATTTCCTTTGGTTACGATTCCTCCTAAATAATAATCACATAAATCAGGTGTGTCGGCAATATTGCATATCAAATATCTTTTTCGGGACAATTCATATATGCGTTTATTCACCTTTAAATCATCTGTACAAGCGATTACCATATGGCGCTTTTTCAACATTTTTTTCTTGAACTTCTTATTAGTCAATTTTACAGCAGGGTGTTTTTCTGCCAGGGTAACTAATTCTTCAATAAAACGCGGGGCCACCACCTCAACTTTAGCGTTAGGGCTCGATTTAAGTAAAAAAGATAGCTTTTCTAAACCTACATTCCCTCCACCAACAATAAGTACGCTTAGGTTATGCAGTTTTAAAAATATTGGATACAATTCATTGCGCTCCAAGCTATTTGAATTGTTACCAGCGGTATCTTTTATATCACTCATCTTATCTATAATTTATGCTTGAGCTAAATCCTGCTCTCTGTAAGCTTCTAATTTATTGAAAAACACAACTGCTTGCTCAATGTATTGTTTTGCGAAAGCTTCATTAGGCTCGTTTTTATTGATTTGGTAAACCAATTCTCTAAAAGAAGTTCCTAATTCAATTTTATTAGCTTCAACAAAAACACTATCGAATGAATCAATGATTCCGGCGTGTGTATTAGTTTTTTCTTTTTCAGCTAATAATAAAGCTTTGGCTCCGTTTACAAATCCTGCATAAGCTAAGTAAATAGCATCTGACCATTTTTGTTCGTTCACAGCCTCATTAGCAGAATCAATTTTTTCTTTAGCTTCGAATAACAAAGTCGCAACTAAGTCGATTACAACTCCGGCACATTCTCCAACACCTACCGCTTTTACGTAATTGTCAGCATTACCCCAGTCAACGAAATCAGCTTCAGTAAGATTTGTTACATCTGCCAATGGTTTTAAGAATTCATAGAAATACTTTTCACCTTTCGCATCATAATAATCTAAGAACTTAACACCATTAGCATTTGCTTCAAAATCATTTAAAATTAAACGCAAAGCTTCAGGACCACGACGGCTAGGAATTTTGATTACTTTATCAGCAAAACGACCGTTTCCGTTTGATAAATTACCACCACCTAACAATACTTGTAAAGCCGGTGCTACTAATTTTCCTGAGTTGATTGACATTCCTTGGAAACCAATTTCAGCCATATTGTGCTGACCACAGGCATTCATACATCCACTGATTTTAATAGCAATTTCAGTATTATCAAGATATTGTGGATATTCTGTTTTGATTACTCTTTCAAGCTCATCAGCAATACCAGTACTACTTGCGATACCTAAATTACAAGTATCAGTCCCAGGACAAGCTGTGATATCACCAATGGTATTGTAACCTAAATGAACCATGTCTAATTTAGCTAACTCTTGGTAGAAGAATGGTAAATTTTCTTCTTTAATATTACGGATGACAATGTTTTGACGTAATGAAAAGCGCAATTCATTAGCTCCGTAGTTTTTAATCAAATCAGCTAATAATCTCGCTTTGTCAATGTAAAAATCTCCTAAAAGTACTTTTACACCAATTGCAACATAACCTGCTTGTTTTTGAGCAATCACATTTGATTTTTTCCAAGCTTCATAAGCCGCAACATCTTCGATAGTTACTGTTGGCACTTCTAACAATGGCTCAGCAATTGAACCTTCAAAAGCAGTAGTATCAATTTCGTAAGAATGGAAAGGCAAAGCTTTTTTCTCTTCTTCTACCAAACGTAAAAATTCGTCACGTCCTAAATCTTTGATTAAGAATTTCAAACGTGCTTTTAAACGTTTTGCTCTTTCACCATAACGGTCAAAAATACGGATTACACCTTCGGCAGTTGGAATAATTTGGTTTACAGGAACGAACTCAGAAAGTAATTCGGCATGAGAAGGCTGAGAACCTAATCCACCACCTAACATGATTTTGAAACCTTTTTGTCCGTCTACAATTTTAGGAATAAACCCTAAATCGTGTAAATAACTCAAAGCAGAATCTTTCTCAGATGAAGAGAACGAAATTTTGAATTTACGTCCCATTTCCTGACAGATAGGATTACGCAATAAATATTGGAACAAACCATGAGCATAAGGTGTTACATCAAACGGCTCATCTACATCCACACCTGCTAATTCACTTCCTGTAATATTACGAACGGTGTTTCCACAAGCCTCTCTTAAAGTAATATCGTCTTTAGCCAAATCAGCCCAAAGTTCAGGAGTTCTGTCCAAACTCACATAGTGAATTTGAATATCCTGACGTGTCGTAATGTGTAAACGACCTGTAGAATATTTTTCTGAAACATCCGTAATTCTTCTTAATTGCTCACTGCTTACTTTTCCGTAAGGCAATTTGATACGAATCATTTGTACACCTTCTTGACGTTGCCCGTAAATACCACGAGCTAAACGAAGACTACGAAAACGCTCGTCGTCAATTTTTCCACCACGGAATGCGTGAATTTTTTTCTCTAAATCGATAATCTCTTTTTGGACAATCGGATTTTCTATTTCTGTTCTAAAACTTTCCATTTCTTCTTACTATTAGTTGTTGGTTGTTGGTTGTTGGTTGTCGACAGTGTTCCTATCAACTAAATCCCTTCAACCATCAACTATTTTATAAAACCTACTCCTGCAGTTGTATTCGTATTAGGATCAATTAAGATGAATGCTCCATTTGACTTATTATCTTCATAAGAATCAAAATACAAAGCTTTGCTCAATTTAATAGATACTTCACCAATTTCGTTAATTCCTAATTGAGTGGCTGGTGTAGTTCCTGAATAATCAGTTGCAATTACATTTTTAATTGCATCAACCTTTGCTAAAACTCTGTTTGTATTATGTTGCACCAAATATTTAGTTCCTGCAACTAATTTTTTGCTATCCATCCAACAAACAGTTGTTGTGATTTCTTTTTCAACTTTTGGCAACTCAGCTGATTTTACAATCATATCTCCTCTAGTCACATTGATATCATTTTCTAATTCAATTGTGATTGAAGAACCGGCAACTGCTTCATCATATTGTTTATCAAAGAAGTGAATTTTAGTCACAACAGATTCTGTTAAAGAAGGCAATACCGTAACAGCATCTCCCACTTTAATATTATTTCCGTTCAATTTTCCGGCGTATCCTCTAAAATCGTGGTATTCTTCGGTTTTAGGACGAATAACCGTTTGAACCGGGAAACGTGCTTTTCCATTATCATAAATATCTTTTGACTCTAAAGCTTCTAAATGCTGTAAGATTGTTTGTCCTGTGTACCAAGGCATTTTTCCTAATGATTCCACAACATTATCTCCAGTTAAAGCACTTAAAGGAATGTAGCTTACATTTTGTTCTTTGTAAGAACTCTTAGCATTCAATGCTTGGAAATCAGCTTTAATTTTATTAAAAACTTCTTCTGAATAATCCACTAAGTCCATTTTGTTGATTGCTACAATCACATCTTTTACTCTCAATAAGTTATTGATGAAAAAGTGACGATACGTTTGTTCAATTACTCCTTTACGAGCATCAATCAAAATGATGGATACTTGCGAAGTTGAAGCACCGGTAACCATGTTACGTGTATATTCCACGTGTCCCGGAGTATCAGCAATGATATAACTTTTCTTAGCTGTAGAAAAATAAATATGCGCTACGTCAATTGTAATTCCTTGTTCTCTCTCAGCAACTAATCCGTCAGTAGCCAAAGAAAAATCTAAATAATCATATCCTTTTTGCTTACTGCTTCTTTCAATTGCTTCTAATTTATCTGTAGTCAATGATTGTGTATCATACAATAACCTTCCGATTAATGTACTTTTTCCATCATCTACACTTCCTGCTGTTGCTATTTTTAAAACTTCCATTCTAACTATTTTGTTTCAGTTTTAAAGTTTCAGGTTCTTTCGAAACTTAAATCTGTATGTTTTTTGATTCTTCTAACTCCTAACTCTTAACTTCTAACTTATTAAAAGTATCCTTGTTGCTTTCTTTTCTCCATCGCTGCTTCCGAACGTTTATCGTCAATACGCGCTCCACGCTCAGAAATAGTAGATTGTCTGATTTCACCAACAACTTCAGCAATAGTACCTGCATAAGATTCAACAGCAGCAGTACAACTCATATCTCCTACAGTTCTAAAACGAACTACTCTTTCTTCGATTTCCTCATCTTCATCCTGATAAACAAATGGAGAGTGTGACCAAATCATTCCGTCTCTTACAAACACTTTACGTTTGTGTGAGAAATAAATAGAAGGAATTTCAATTTGCTCTTGCTCGATATAACTCCAAACATCTAATTCTGTCCAGTTTGAAATTGGGAACACACGAACGTTTTGTCCTAATTCAATTTTTCCATTCAATAAATCAAACAACTCAGGACGTTGATTTTTCTCATCCCATTGACCAAAATCGTCACGAACAGAGAAAATACGTTCTTTAGCTCTTGCTTTTTCTTCGTCACGACGCGCTCCACCAATACAAGCATCAAATTTAAATTCGTCAATTGCATCTAAAAGAGTGGTTGTTTGCAAACTGTTTCTACTTGCATAACGACCTGTTTCTTCCACTACTTTTCCCTGATCGATAGCATCCTGTACATTACGAACGATTAACTCTAATCCTAATTCAGCAACTAATTTATCTCTGAATTCGATAGTCTCAGGAAAGTTGTGACCTGTATCTACGTGCAACAATGGAAAAGGGATTTTAGCTGGAAAGAACGCTTTTTGCGCTAATCTCACCAACGTAATCGAATCTTTACCACCTGAAAAAAGCAACACAGGCTTCTCAAATTGAGAAACAACTTCTCTAAATATGTAAATCGCTTCGCTCTCTAAAGCATTTGTTTTTAAAACTGAACTCATTTTTTTTATTTAAAAATTAAAAGATTCTATGATTGTAATTCTTCAAACTATAATCTTTCCTCTTTATTCTATTCGCTATTCTTGTTTCTTAATTATTTACTATGCAAACCACATTCCTTATGGCTTTGTTCCCAGTACCATCTTCCTGCTCTGATATCTTCACCTTCAACTATGGCTCGGGTACAAGGCGCACAACCAATACTTACGAATCCTTTTTTATGCAAACTGTTTTGTGGCACATTATGATCGTCAATATATTTTTGCACTTCTTCCAAAGTCCATTTTAATAACGGATTGAATTTTACGATGTCAAAATTAGCATCATATTCAAACAAATGCAAATCGCTTCGGTTTTCTGATTGCTCCGCTCTTAAACCTGTTATCCATATTTTATTCCCGCCCAATGCTTTTTTCAAAGGTACTACTTTACGAATAAAACAACATTCTTTTCTATTTTCAACTGATTCAAAGAAACTATTAGGTCCTTTTTTCTCTAACAATTCCTCTACCGCTTTTGCTTCAGGAAAATACACTTTAATAGGTGTTTTGTACTTTTTTTGTGTTCTGTGAAAAACATCATAAGTTTCCTGAAATAAACGTCCTGTATCTAAAGTGAAAATTTTTATTGCAGCACCACTTTTTTCAATTAAATCAGTGATTACCTGATCTTCCTGACCAAAAGAAGTCGAAAAAACAACTTTATCTTTATATTCCTCAGCCAAAAAAGCAAAAGTTTCCTCAATTGAAAAATCCTTTGTTTTTTCTAATAATATTTGAACAACTGCTTCGCTCATCTCTTTTACTTTTTCTTTTAAAAACTATTACCCTATCGGTTTAGTAGATTACTCAGCAAAAGTAATACTTATTTTTAAAATACAAAATATTTTTCCATTCTTTTTTATATATCAAACATTTACAAAAACCAACTAACCTATTAAAAATCAACAAACAAACAGTTACAAAACATAATAATTAAACTTTAAAAAACTTCAAAATACCATAAACTCCAACACATACATTTTATAACTCAAAAAATAAAGCCACCTTAAAAAGCACAAAAACAAGAGAATTTATTCTTTTTCAATCACATTAAATATATGTTAAAAACTAGATTAAAATAAATTCTACTAAATCGATAGGATTAATTTAAAAAATAATCCTAAATTTGCACCAAAATTATTTTATCATGGATATTGAAATAGGATTTGTAGTCGCAGGACTTGTTGTTGGATTTATCGTAGGACTAACCGGCGTAGGTGGCGGATCATTAATGACCCCAATCTTATTATGGTTTGGAATCTCTCCGACAACAGCTGTTGGAACCGACCTATTATATGCTGCATTTACTAAAATTGGAGGTGTTTTTGTACATCATAAAAAAAACAATATCAATTGGACAATTACCGGATGGCTAGCCTTAGGCAGCGTACCGGCTGCACTTATTACTTTGTGGATTTTAGAAAGTATTAAAACAGATATTTCACATATCAACACAATAATTAAATACAGCTTAGGCTGGGCTTTATTATTCACATCGGTAGCTGTATTATTTAAAAAGAAATTATTAGATTTTTCCCAAAAACATGCTGGTGATAAATTTCATAGCGAAAGTAGAACACAAAATCTTTTAACAATTGCCATCGGAGTTTTATTAGGAGCGACTGTAACACTAACTTCCATTGGAGCAGGAGCTTTAGGTACAGTAACATTATTTTTCCTATATCCACTTTTACCAACTCCAAGACTTGTTGGTACTGAAATCGCACACGCGGTTCCTCTTACATTAGTAGCAGGATTGGGTCACGCATCAATGGGTAATTTAGATTTGACTTTATTAAGTCAGCTACTAATGGGATCTCTTCCTGGAATTTTTGTTGGAAGTTTATTGAGTGGAAAAGTACCTGATTTATTACTTAGAAACGCTATAGCTATTATGTTGTTTTTCGTAGGATACAAATTGGTATTCTAAATTAAATTTCATCCTTAAAAAAAGAGCGGATTTCTTTACCTTAAGAAATCCGCTCTTTTTTTATAGCAATTAATTCTTTTAAAAAGCAATATCAGCTAAGCTGTTATTTTCCAAAACCTTCAGGGTATTATCCCGAACCTCAGTCATTAACCGGCGTGCTGCACAAGTTGTTTCATCCTGGCAATCATCACATTTTTCATAAAAATTATGACTTGCACAAGGCAATAAGGCAATAGGTCCCTCAAGAATGCGATAGACTTTTGCCATGCTGATTTCTTTAGGATCTTTAATCAAATAATAACCTCCGCCTTTTCCTTTTTTTGCTCCCAAAAATCCAGAATTACGAAGTAGCAACAAAATACTCTCCAAAAACTTAATCGAAATATTTTCGCTTTTAGCAATATCTGCAATAGCAACAGGGGTTTGATCTTCCTGACGCGCTAAATAAGTCAATGCTTTAATTCCGTATTTTGTCTTTTTAGAAATCATTTAAGATGTTTATTATGAAACAGTTTTTGATTTAATATTTCAGGTTCAAAAAACAAATCTACAATCAAAAATTGTCAATCAAAAATATTCTCGAACAATATCAACATCTTAAATCAGAAATATTACCAACGAATTAAATAATCAATCCAAAACAGTTTTAAAGTATGACACTAATTTAACAATGAAATGTAAAATTTCATTTTTTTTATTAAAATCAAAAATAATCTTACATATATTTATTGCGAATTTTAATCAACCCAAAATGCAAAAACTATTTTTATCAGCATCTCTTGTCTTTTTTGGCGTAATGTCTGCACAAACAGAAAAAGGCTCATTTTTTATCAGCGGTAAAACTAATTTAGGTTTCACCTCTAATACTATAAAATACAAAGCTCAAGGACAAACCTTTGATGGTTCAAAAACAAATACTTTTACTATCTCGCCTAATGCTGGTTATTTTATTGTTGATAATTTAGCACTTGGATTAGCGTTAGATTACAAAACATCTACGACTAAAATAAAAGCCGGAACAGAAATTGAATCTCCTTACGATCCAACATTTACAAATGGAACTAAAGAAAAACAAACAACACTTTCTATCATTCCGAATGTAACCTATTTCTTTTCCGAAGGAAAAACAAGACCTTATTTAAATACAGGAGTCGGATTTGCAAATACTAAAAACAAGAATAATTACACAATGTATAATTCATCCGGAGACATTCTTTTTTCGAGCTCTGAAACCAAAAATGATGGTTTTGTTTGGACAGCTAATGGAGGTTTAATTTTCTTAATCACGGAAAATATAGCACTTGATTTAGGTTTAGGCTATACTAACTATTCATTCAAAAATGATGGTATAAAAACAAGTTCCAGTGCTTTTGGTGCAAATGCTGGTATCAGTGTATTTTTAAAATAAGAATCAAACAAAAAAGGGTTAGCTTGTTTTTTGCTAACCCTTTTATATTTATAAAGCAATCTTACTAAGAAAGCGCCTGCTCTAAATCGGCAATTACATCTTTTACAGTTTCTAAACCTACAGAAACACGTACCAAGCCTTCGGTAATACCAACAGCTAATTTTTCTTCCGTTGACAATTTACTATGTGTTGTAGAAGCAGGATGCGTTACAATTGTTTTCGCATCTCCAATATTTGCTGACAGCGAACATAATTTTATTTTATCCAAGAATGCTCTACCGGCTTCAATACCTCCTTTAATTTCAAACGCAATAATGTTACCTCCCAAAAGCATTTGTTTTTTAGCCACTTCATATTTTGGATGTGACTTTAAGAAAGGATACTTCACACTGTTTACACTAGGATGGTTTTCTAAAAACTCAGCTACTTTAATGGCATTTTCACAATGTCTTTCCACACGAAGCGCTAAAGTTTCCATACTTTTAGACAAAACCCAGGCATTAAATGGTGACATTGCCGGACCTGTATTTCTTGAGAAAAGATAAATTTGACGAATTAAATCGGCATCACCTACTGCAACTCCGCCTAAAACTCTTCCTTGACCATCCATCAATTTTGTTGCTGAATGCACCACAATATGAGCTCCGTATTTAATAGGTTGCTGGATATAAGGTGTAGCAAAACAGTTATCGACAATTAAAATCAAATTATGCTTTTTAGCAATATCCCCCAACAATTCCAAATCAATTACATCAACACCCGGATTGGTAGGCGTTTCAACATATAAAATTTTAGAATTAGGTTGAATAAAACTTTCAATTGTTTCCGGCTTATTGATATCAAAATAAGAAGTAGTAATATTCCATTTTGGGAAATAAGTCATGAACAATGCATGCGTAGAACCAAATACACTTCCTGCAGACACAATATGATCGCCAGAGCTTAATAAAGCTGCAAAAGTGGAGTAAATAGCTGCCATTCCGGTAGCAAAAGCATAACCAGCTTCAGCTCCTTCCATAGCACAAACCTTATCCACAAACTCGGTTGTATTTGGATTAGAAAATCGACTGTAGATATTACGCACTTTTTCTTCTGTAAAAGAAGCTCTCATATCCTCAGCATCCTCAAATACAAAACTTGAAGATAAATATAGAGGTGTTGAATGTTCCTGATATTGCGTTCTATCTAAATGTGTACGTATGGCTTGAGTTTCAAAACCAAATTCTTGTTCGTCCATTTTTTTTTATTTTTTAACACAAATTGCACTCCCGATAGCTATCGGGATAGCACAAATTCATATTGTTTTAGATTTCACCAATTAAACTTAATAAAACCGTTTAATTTTTATTTTCTATATTAATTATTTCGCTAATTCGATTCCGTTCAAAATTACTTTGTAATGAATCGTAGCTGTAGGCTCTACCGTTTTAGAAACTGAGCAGTATTTTTCAAAAGACAATTGCGCCGCTTTTGCTGCTTTGTCTTCTTTGATATCTCCTTCCAAAGAAAATACTACATAAATATTTTTAAAAGGTTTAGCATCTCCTACCTGAACTCTTTCTCCTTCCACCTCAGCTTTGAAAGAAGTGATTTCCTGACGTTGTTTTTTCAATATCGAAATCATATCAATTCCGCTGCATCCTGCAACACCCATCAATACTAATTCCATTGGACTTGGCCCCATATCATTCCCTCCAAAATCAGGACGTGCATCCACATTAACAATATGTCCTCTTTCATTTTTTAATTGAAAATGAAAGTTTTCGTTTACTCTGTCTAATGTTATTTTCATTTTTTATTTTTTTTTAAATATGAAATCAATCCCGATAGCTATAGGGACTGCAATCTTAAATCAATTATCCTTTATCCGACAATCTTAAAATATCTCCAAAAACGCCTCTTGCCGTTACTGCCGAACCGGCTCCAGCGCCTTGAATCACGATTGGTCTGTCTCCGTAAGATTCTGTATAAATTTCGAAGAAAGAATCCGAACCTTTCAAACCTCCTAAAGCCGTATCAGAAGGAACAGAAACTAATTTTACTTCTAATATTCCTTTGTCATTTTGCAAATCACCAGACAATTCTCCTATGTAACGCAACACGTGATTTGGTTGTTGCTCTTCTTTGATCTTGGTATAAATTGGATCAAACTCTTTTAATTTCGTTAGGAAATCAGCAGCACTTCCTTCACGCAAATGCTCCGGAATTAAATTCTGAATCGCAATTTCTTCAAATTCATTTTGCAAATCCAATTCTCTGGCTAAAATCAACAATTTTCTACCTACGTCATTTCCGCATAAATCCTCACGTGGATCTGGTTCGGTATAGCCATTATCAATCGCTTCTTTCAATATATCACTAAAAGGAACATCTTTGGCAGAGAAATTATTGAATAAATAACTCAATGTTCCTGAGAAAACACCTTTGATTTTCGTGATATTTTCACCCGAAAGATGCAATAATTTTATCGTATCAATCAACGGTAATCCCGCACCTACATTGGTTTCGTACAAATAATTCTTTTGATTTTCAGCCAATACTTTTCTCAGCTCTTTATAGAAACCATAACTCAACGTATTCGCTACTTTATTAGACGAAATTAAATCAAATCCATTTTCAACTAATGGAATGTAATTTTCTACAAATGCAGCACTGGCAGTATTATCAACAGCAATTAAGTTTTCTAAATGATTCTCATTTGCGTAAGCGATAACATCTTTGATAGTATATGCAAAACCGTTAGTTTGAATTTCATTTACCCAGTTAGGCGAAACACCGTCTTTGTTTAGCAACACATTTTTAGAATTAGCAATCGCAAAAATATTCAGTTTAATATCTTTTCTTTTCTCGATAGCTTTTGCCGATTCTAAAATTTGATTAATCAAAGTTCCCCCAACTAATCCGTGACCAAAAACCACAATATTGATTTTTTTAGAAACTCCAAAAATCTCTCCATGAATAACATTCAATGCTTTATTCAGTTCGGATTTTTTAACCACCAAACTCACATTTTTTCCAGTAACGGTATTATTGAAAAGAATAGGAATGATTTTATTTTTAATCAAAGCCGTATAAGGACGATAAAAAGTACTCAAATCCTGCCCGATAATTGAAATCACCGAAACATCATCAGTCACCGAAATTTTATTTACATCCTTAGAATAGAAATCATTTTCAAATTCTTTTTCTAATTCAATCATGGCTTTAGTCGCCTGAGATTCGGCAACCACTAAACCAATTCCTCTTTCAGATGATCCCTGAGAAATAATACTCACACTGATATTATTGTCTCCCATTACTTTAAAGATACGAGCATCCACCCCTGTCTTACCCAGCAAACCTCTACCTTCCAAATTCACTAAAGCCAAATCTTCTAAAACCGAAAGCGTTTTAATTCCTCCTGATTTTGATGTAGCAGTGATTAAAGTTCCTTCATTTTCGTGATTAAAAGTATTTAATATACGAAGCGGAATATTTTTTTCTAACAAAGGAATGATTGTTTTGGCATGCAAAATATTTGCACCAAAATTTGCTAATTCATTCGCTTCATTAAATGTCAAATGATCAATTTTCTTTGCATCAGCAACTAAATCTGGATTTGCAGTATAAATTCCATCCACATGGGTGTAATTTTGCAATTCCTCCGCATCTAAATAATTAGCCAGCAATGAAGCCGTATAATTACTTCCGTTACGACCTAAAGTAGTCGTAACATTATTAATATTAGAACCTATGAAACCGGTAACAACATTAACAGCATCATCGTTATCTTTGAAATATTTAATTACATTTTTCTTCGAAACTTGTTCCAAAGGCTGTGCATCTCCAAATTTTGAATCGGTTTTCAAGAAAATTCTCGAATCAGCAAAACGGGCATTGATACCTTTTTCAACTAAAATCGCTGTTAATAATTTTGCAGAAAGCAATTCACCAATGGAAAGAATTTGATCTTTAATTTTCGAACTATAATCACCTATCAAACTAACTCCTTCATACAATTTATCCAAAACAGCAAATTCCTCAGACAAATCTACGTTTGCATAAACATCTTGTTGGTACTTTTTAAATTGTTCCAACAAACTTTTGTAATCATTATTTTTTACAGCTACCGCTAATATCTCTTCTAAATCATCGGTTGCATTACCACGTGCCGAAACTACAATGGCAATTTTTTCACCTTGATTTACTTTATCACTGATTATAGAAACAACCTTATTGATTCCTTCGCCATTCGATAAAGATTTACCTCCAAATTTTAATATTTTCATCTAAATATATTTTGTGTTGCTACTAAAAAATAGGAGCAAGCATGTTGTTTAATTGTTCAAATTCTATCAGGAAAGCATCATGCCCGTGAATAGATTCTATTTCCTTATAAGAAACATTTACGTTATGTTTTTTTAACTCCTGATAGGTTTCTTTATTCTCTTTGGCGGTAAAAAACAAATCTGAATTTATACCGATTATATGTATTGTGGCTTCAATTTTAGAAGCAAATACCTCAAACGAATCACTATTACGAGTCACATCAATCGTTTTAAGCAACTGATTCATCATTTTATAGGATGCTAACTGAAAACGTTTTTGCAATTTCTTACCATGATGAAGCAACCAACTCTCAATATTAAATATAGCTAATTCTTCATTAATTGTTCGGTCAAATTTCTTCTTGAAAGATTCAGGCGTTCTATAACAAAGCATCGCATGTATACGGGCATCTTCAATAGGATTTGAGGAATTTTTCAAAATTTGCTCCTGCAAAAAACAATTTGCTATCAACCAGTCGGTAGATTTCCAATCGGTAGCAATAGGAATTAAATGCTGAGCCAATTTAGGTTCCAAAGCAATCATTTCCCAAGCAATTCCACCACCTACTGAACCTCCAATAACAGCATACAACTGTTGTATTTTAAGATATTTCACCCCTTCGATAAATAGTTTTGCAATATCTCTGGCTGTAAAATCCAAATAATTTTCTACAATTGTCCCATCATATCCGTTTCCAGGAACATTAAAGGCTAGAATACTGTATTTATTAGTATCAATAGTTTTATTATCTCCAATTAAATCATTCCACCAGCCATTTTCGCCCACAACCTGAGAATTACCGGTCAATGCATGATTAACCAAAACGATAGGCGCTGTATTTAATTCAGGCCCAAAAGCTTGGTAGCTTAAATTTAAAACAGGGTATAAGGCACCACTCTCGGTAGTGAAATTTTGAATTATAATGTGATTGGGTTTATTTTCCAACTTCAAATCTTTAAATAGGATTGATTATGGAAATATTAAAAAGAAAACTCAAATAAACTAGAAGATTTGCATTGTTATCTTTTCCCGATTTCGGGATAGAATGTAGCACCTTCTTCGAAGACCGAAGGGTTGCTAAGGCATCATCGGGTCTAATCCCTCGTCCTTTCTTTATAACATTTCAATATGCTTACGAACTTTAAAGTCGCAAAGTAACCACAATTTTTCGAAACAAACAAATTTTGCCAACTCAGTTTTAAATTGGCAATAATACAATAAACAAACGCAAGTTATCACTGAACACAAAATCCAGAAATTACCTGCGTTTGAAATTTATAGTAACGAAATTACAATTAGATAAATAGTGTTTCATTTTCTTTAGAATACATCAAAAACGTTAATGAATTAGATGCTTTTTTTTGTTCTTTAGCATCCGCCCCCACATTGATACCAAATCTGGTATTGGTTAACTCTATTCTATTTCTGTTTTCTTCACTATTTGTAGTCCTTATTTCTCTTATAAAGTCTAACGCCCTTGTAATAATTCTTCTTGTGCTCATGATTTTTAAATTTAATTTATTTGACTTATTGTTTGTTTCTATTAAAATTATGTTTGTTGTATAAAAAAACCCTTTTGGGCGGTACCAAAAGGGTTTATATATATTTTTATAAACGATACTTTTGGTTAACAACAGACCAGCATCTGTACACAAAGTACAGCCGCCGAAAATTGCTTTTTCATCTTATTGTTAATACTAATCATTGTTATTTCTCTTTTAAAAATTATTATTTGTGTTGTAAACAAAAAGCCTCCCAATTTCTCAGGAGGCTTTTGCTATATTTTTATTTTACTTGAATAAAAAAACATTAAGCAATTGCACTCCTGCAAATCCCCTTAGATTGAACCATCGCTTTTTTACAAATAATAAAATTCATTTCTCCTTTTTGATTTTGAGTTACAAAGATATAAATTAATCTTTACGAACTATCTTTTTTCTTTATTTTTTTTAGTCAAAAAAAACTAATTAACAGATAATTATATCTTTTTAACATCTTCTTTTAAAAAACAAATCAAACAAGAGTCTTTTTCTCTGTAAATCCATAAAGAATTAACTTTATTCCACTCTTATGATTTGATATTTCAAAGATACAAACGAAATCAAAATACCATGTTAATTGATTTTTAAATTAAAGTTAACTTAGACAAAGCCTTAAATATCGACAAGTAATAAGCTTTTGAAAAGGATTCTAAATTGCCTCAAACTTTTATATTAAAATTTTATTTGCGTTTCATTTACAATTCAAAAATGGTTTCATACCTTTGCACCTCAAAATACGAGAGGAAAAATTTGAACTGATTGCAACCTCTTCATAATTAACCATGTTGATTATGATCACTGAAAAACCTTCAGTAGAAAAAAAATGCTAAAGCAGAAACCCTCCTTTAGTCCTTTTTGCAATTATTTTTCCCTCACTTAATATTTAAAAACAATAATTATGGCCTATTTATTTACGTCAGAATCTGTGAGCGAAGGACATCCGGATAAAATTGCAGATCAAATTTCGGATGCATTAATTGATAACTTTTTAGCATTTGACGCTGACTCAAAAGTAGCCTGCGAAACATTAGTAACTACTGGTCAGGTAATTTTAGCAGGTGAGGTAAAATCAAATACGTATTTGGACGTTCAACAAATCGCACGTGATGTTATCCGTAAAATTGGATACACTAAAAGCGAATACATGTTTGAAGCAAATTCTTGCGGAATCCTTTCAGCTATCCATGAACAATCTGCTGATATTAATCAGGGAGTTGACAGAAAAACACCGGAAGAACAAGGTGCTGGTGACCAAGGAATGATGTTTGGTTATGCAACTAACGAAACAGAAAACTACATGCCATTAGCATTAGATCTTTCACACAACTTATTAAAAGAGTTAGCAGAATTAAGACGTGAAAATAATGAAATAAAATATTTACGTCCAGATGCTAAAGCACAGGTAACTTTAGAATATAGCGATGACAATACCCCAATTCGTATTGACGCTATTGTTATTTCAACACAACACGACGACTTTGACGAAGAAGCAGCAATGCTTGCTAAAATCAAGAAAGATGTTATCGAAATTTTAATTCCTAGAATTATCGCTAAATATCCTGTTTACGCTCATTTATTTAATGATAAAATCAACTACCATATCAACCCAACAGGGAAATTTGTAATTGGTGGACCTCACGGAGACACAGGGTTGACAGGAAGAAAAATCATTGTTGATACTTATGGTGGTAAAGGAGCTCACGGTGGTGGTGCTTTCTCTGGAAAAGACCCAAGTAAAGTAGACCGTAGTGCTGCTTATGCTACTCGTCATATTGCTAAAAACTTAGTAGCAGCTGGTGTTGCTGACGAAATTTTAGTTCAGGTTTCTTACGCTATTGGTGTTGCAAAACCAATGGGTATCTTTATTGACACTTACGGAACTTCTAAAGTTAATTTAACGAATGGAGAAATCGCCAAAAAAGTGGAAGCTATTTTTGACATGCGTCCTTATTTTATAGAGCAACGCTTGAAATTAAGAAATCCTATTTATAGTGAGACAGCAGCTTATGGACACATGGGACGTACTCCAGAAGTAGTTACTAAAACTTTCTCTGCTCCTGGCGGTGAAGAAAAAACAGTAACAGTAGAATTATTCACATGGGAAAAATTAGATTTTGTTGACCAAATCAAAACTGCATTTGGTTTATAATCTATTCTTATATACACTTCAGAAAGCCATTCGTTTTTTTATCGAATGGCTTTTTTTATTTATAATAATCCAAATCTAAAAAGCGTTAATAAAATTCAAAATCGAGCCATATTTAACTCAACAAAAACTATTTTTTTCCTATTTTTACAAACTAAGGAATACAAAAAACATAAAACGCTAACAACATAATGCACATAGCAGTAGCAGGAAATATAGGCTCCGGAAAAACCACTTTAACCGCTTTATTATCGAAACATTTTAAATGGGAACCTCATTATGAGGACGTAGTAGACAATCCTTATTTAGATGATTTTTACCATCAAATGGAGCGTTGGTCATTCAACCTTCAAATTTATTTCTTAAACAGTCGTTTCCGTCAGGTGATGCAAATTCGCGAAAGCGGAAAAAAAGTAATTCAGGACAGAACTATTTATGAAGATGCTCATATTTTTGCTCCCAACTTATATGCAATGGGTTTAATGGCTACACGTGATTTTCAAAATTATTCTTCCCTTTTTGAATTAATGGAAGCTACCGTAAAAGCGCCTGATTTATTAATTTATCTTAGAAGTTCTATTCCAAATCTAGTGGGGCAAATTCACAAACGAGGACGCGAATACGAAAACTCTATTTCAATTGACTATTTAAGTCGCTTGAATGAACGCTACGAAGCCTGGATTCAAACATATACTCGAGGTAAACTATTGATTATTGATGTTGATAAAATCAATTTTGTTGACAATCCGGAAGACCTTGGAAACATTATTGAAAGAATTAATGCTGAATTAAACGGTTTATTTTAATCAAAACAAATAATAACAAAAAATGCCCCGAAAAGTCGGGGCATTTTTAATTCTATAATACAATTATTTTTTATGAGCGCAACAACTTCCTTCAGAAGTACCTGAAGGTATAATAAATTTACCGTTCGTATCATAATGTGACAAACAGTCTTCTTTTTGTTCTGGAGTACAACCCAGACTATCACACATTTTAGCACATTCCACTTTAGTCAGCTTAGCGCATTTACTCATATCGCATTTTCCTATCTTATGACAACTCATTGCCATATGATGCTCACAATTCATATTTGCACATCCTTTAGCCTCACATTCTTCTATAGACATAGAACTACAGGCACCCATAGTGGTACAACAAGAGGCTTTACTTGCAATAGTATGACTTCCATTTCCTAAAATTGGCGCAATAACCAAACCAATCAAACAAGTCAGTTTAATTAAAATATTCATCGAAGGCCCTGAAGTATCTTTGAATGGATCCCCAACGGTATCGCCTGTTACTGCTGCTTTATGCGCATCTGAGCCTTTATAAGTCATTTCTCCATTAATCATCACTCCTGCTTCAAACGATTTTTTAGCATTATCCCAAGCACCACCAGCATTATTTTGAAAAACTGCCCAAAGTACTCCAGATACCGTAACACCAGCCATATACCCTCCTAACATTTCAGCGATTAATTGATTATTATCTGCGTAAACTATTTTGCCAACCAAAACAATAGCTATCGGAAAACCAATAGTCAAAACACCCGGCAACATCATTTCGCGTAGCGCTGCTTTAGTCGAAATAGCAACACATTTAGCATATTCTGGTTTTGCAGTTCCTTCCATAATCCCTGGAATTTCCTTAAACTGACGACGCACTTCATAAACCATATCCATAGCAGCTTTCCCTACCGAATTCATCGCTAATGCCGAAAAAACCACCGGTATCATTCCGCCTACAAATAGCATAGCTAAAACAGGTGCTTTGAAAATATTAATTCCGTCGATTCCTGTAAAAGTTACATAAGCCGCAAACAAAGCCAAAGAAGTCAATGCTGCTGACGCAATTGCAAATCCTTTTCCGGTAGCAGCAGTTGTATTCCCTACCGAATCTAAAATATCAGTACGGGTACGAACTTCTTTTGGTAATTCACTCATTTCTGCAATTCCTCCCGCATTATCCGAAATAGGTCCAAAAGCATCAATTGCCAATTGCATTGCAGTGGTAGCCATCATAGCCGAAGCAGCCAACGCCACACCATAAAAACCTGCCAAAGCGTAGGAAGACCAAATCGCGACAGCAAATAATAAAACCGTTGGAAAAGTTGAAACCATTCCGGTTGCTAAACCTGCAATAACATTTGTCCCTGCCCCTGTACTCGATTTTTGAACAATTGCCAAAACTGGTTTTGTTCCTAATCCAGTATAATATTCTGTAACCGAAGAAATGACTCCTCCCACAATTAATCCAATGATAGTGGCGTAAAAAACCCGCATCGAAGAAATTTCCTGACTCCCTTCGCCGAAAAATTCCATTCTCATAGTTTGTGGCAACATGTATTGCACTAAAAAGAAACAGCTAACAGCTGTTAAAATTATGGCAACCCAATTCCCTTTGTTCAATGCTTTTTGCACCTGAGCTTCTTTAGCATTATCATCGGTTATATTTACTAAGAGTGTTCCAATGATTGAGAATAAAATTCCAAAACCCGCAATAGACATCGGCAACAAAATAGGACCAACACCTCCAAAGGCATCCTGAATACTTCCCCCCATATCTTTGATAACATAATTACCCAAAACCATAGCAGCCAAAACAGTAGCCACATAAGAGCCAAACAAATCAGCTCCCATTCCGGCAACATCACCTACATTATCTCCTACGTTATCAGCAATGGTAGCAGGATTTCGAGGATCATCCTCAGGAATTCCAGCTTCCACTTTTCCTACTAAATCAGCACCAACATCGGCAGCTTTAGTATAAATTCCGCCTCCAACTCGAGCAAAAAGCGCAATAGACTCCGCACCTAAAGAAAAACCAGCCAATGTTTCAAGAACTACCGTCATATCTTCGGTAGAAGTCCATGAACCATCCATGAAAAAATGAAAAAAGAAAATAAAAAATGAGGTCAATCCTAGAACTGCCAAACCTGCAACACCTAACCCCATCACTGTCCCTCCGCCAAATGAAACTTTCAAAGCTTGGGGCAAACTGGAACGTGCTGCCTGTGTAGTTCTCACATTGGTTTTGGCTGCAATTCTCATTCCCATATTTCCCGCCAAAGCAGAAAAAAAGGCACCAATAATAAAGGCAAAAACAATTAATAAATGCGTTTTTACACCCGGTAAAAAAGTTATACCTGCCAAAACAACACTGGCAAAGAAAACAAAAATGGCTAATAATCGATATTCTGCTTTTAGAAAGGCTAAGGCTCCTTCGTAGATATAATCAGAAATAGCAGCCATTTTCCCATCTCCTGGATCTTGTTTTAAAACCCAGGCTCTTTTTAAAAACATAAAAGCCAATCCTAATAATGCCATAATAACAGGCACCCAAATCATAATTGCATTCATAAATTCGTTTTGGTTAAGGTTAATAATCAACAGTATACAAACGAATTTAAACAAAAAAAGCAATACTCTTACAGAATATTGCTTTTTTTATATTTTTATAAACTTGAATTATTTAATGCTAAATAATCCTTCTGGTTTGTTTTCTAATTGATCAAAACGCTCCGTACACTGTCTCAAGATTTCCATTGCTTCATTAACATCTCCCCATCCTTCAACATCAACTTTTTTGTTTTCTAAGTCTTTGTACACTTGAAAAAAGTGTTCGATTTCTTTAACTAAGTGCGTGTTAATATCTGACAAGTCATTTAATTTATTCCAGATTGGATCAGAAACAGGAACACAGATAATTTTCTCATCCGGACCTTTATCGTCAGCCATATGGAAAACACCAATTGGTTTTACTTCCATAACACATCCAGGGAAAGTAGGCTCATTTACCAAAACCAAAACATCTAATGGATCACCATCCAAAGCTAAAGTTTCAGGAATAAATCCGTAATCAGCCGGATACATCATTGAAGAAAATAACATTCTATCAAAACGCATTCTTTTGATTTCGAAATCATATTCATATTTATTTCTACTTCCTCTTGGAATTTCGATTAAAACATCGAAAGTGGTTATTTTGTCTGCAGTCATTTTATTTATTATCTTAAGTTGAATTTATTTGGGCACAAAAGTAATTGAATTACTCTTTTATAACAAAACATTTACACCTAAAAAAGGTTTTATAACATTTTGTTTTACAATTCTTAATTTTTAGAAATAGAATCCAAAAGCACCTTTGATTGAAAATTTCTGCGCGTCAGGCGCATTTAAATAATTTCCTCTCCAGGTAAAATCAATTCGGAAAACCTTGAAAATATTCCCAATACCAGCACTGTATTCCCAATACACATTTTCCGGCGCAGTGTATGTCAAGCCCGAAGCATTAATCGCTCTATTAGCATCTGAAATCGTTCCATAAACACCTCTTGCTCCAATGATTTCCCTCCAATTCAACTTTCGCATAAAAGGAATTCTGGCAAATAATCTCCCTTGAAAATTGTGCTCCCACTGCAAAGTAGCATATTGGTCAGTTACAAATTCGTAGAAATTAAGATTATTAAAAGTATTATCAATTGTAAAATAGGATTGATTTCCCGGAATAACACTCATTAATCCTAAAGGAATGGTTCCAAAAGTTTTTCCTAATTCTAAAGTTAGATTTGTTCGCCCTAGAGGACCAATAATGATAGGTTGCTTATAATACAATTGCAATTTATCATAATCAAAATCACTATCAAATAAACCTTTAAAACCATGACTGTAATTGATATAAAAACGACTAAAAGGACTATCAACCACATTTCTTTCCACACCGTAACCTATCATTTTTCTATTTGGTGCCAATTCCACCTGAAAATTAACTTCCGATTGTTTCACATCGCTTTTTGTAGTCATTGTATTCAAATTTGTGTAATAATCAAGACTAAACACATCTGAAGCCGATTCTAAGGTTCTATATGAAAATCCCGCCTGAAACATCAGGTTTTTTACCGGTTCGATCTCAACAGCAACATTCGATAAATTTATATTAGTTAATTTACCATTACTACTGGTCGAAACCAATGAAGACGAAGCAAAACTTCTTCCCAAAACATCATTTGTAGTCGTCAAACTAGCTCCAATTTGCTCTACATCACGACGATTTCCACCTGAAATAATGATTCGATTTTTCTTATCCACCATCCATTTTCCAGAAATACCGTATTTGAATTTATCATCATCAAATCCATAAGCAGTATAACCCTGAAGTCTCCATGGATCATTTGGACCAAAATAAGTACGCCCCCCCGTCCTAATTCGGACTCCTTCTACCTGATTGTAACCAAAAGTGGAAAATATTGGCCCGTAATCAAAATGACCAAATTGAATATAACCACTTCCAAGAATCGAAACCAGATTATACAAACGTTTAAATTTCTTGACCGTTTGTAAAGTATCCAGCATTTTGTAGATTCCTTTTTCGTCTTTGTTTAGATTTTCAAATCGGTTTTCTTCCCAATATTTCTCCGACTTATTGTAAACTTCATTGTCAATATAATTTACTTCCTCTTTATAGAAAGAAGCCGGCTTTTCAATATTGAATTTATGATTTTGATATAAAGTGGTACGTTTTCCATAGACTCCTTTAGACTCTTCTTTTTTATTCAAGGCAAAATCTGACATCATATAATCACGAGTCAATAAGAAAACCGAATCATTTTCTACCTCAAATTCCTGTTCGATATAAATATCTTTTACCCAGTTAATATTAGCACTTTTGGTTACTGCCATATTAATTTTCTTGATTGCAAAAGTGGAATCATTTACCCAAAAATCACCTTTGAAAGTCAATTCGTTTTTTCGCCTTGGATAAAACAAAATATTATAACACCATTTTTTACCTATAAAAGCACTATCTCTTAAAACATAATTATAAACATCAATACCTGTTTTAGATAACGGACTAGTAAAACTTTTATCAAAAAAAGTCATGTGATTATTATAGATATCGTAATCAGAATACAAATCTTTCACAAAAGATAAAATTTGCTGATTATCACTAAATCCGGAGTTTTTGTTAGCCTTGAGTTTTTCTTTAACCTTTTTAAGTTTATTATTTCCATAAACATCAGACAAAGATTCATTGATAAAAATTGGCAAATAGGTTTTTCCGGTAACTCTTGAAGTATCAATATGTTTAAAAACAAATTCCATTCCTTTAAAGAGTTTGCTTTTCATAAAAGCACTATCAATAGTATTCATATCAAATTCTACTTTCTCGTATTTTTCCATTTGATATTGATCAAACTGATACAAACCGTTTTTTCGTTTTCTTTCCCAAATTTTTCTAAGAATATCTAAAGCTGGGTTATTCTTCTTGGACGTTTTTCCAGCATAAATAACCACTTCTTTTAGTTCTTCAGCATCTTTCATAACCACTTTAAAGTCATAATTAACCGCCTTAGTCAAGGTAATTTCTCTATCTGAAAAACCTACCGAAGTAACCACTAAAGTACTATAATCCTCAGGAGATTCTATATAAAAACGTCCATCCTCATTAGACATTACCCCTTGAGTTGAACCCTTTAAAATAATATTTGCAAAAGGAACGGGCTGATTAGATTTATCCACCACTATTCCACTTACTTTAGTTTGAGCCATCAGCACATTAAAAGCAGTCAAAAAAAATACAAACGCAAAAAAAAGGTACTTTTTACTCATATAGTTAATTTAAAAAAAAAGCTTCATCAAACTAACGTAAGATGAAGCCTTAATAGTATCTAATATGTATTATTTATACATTACTTTTTTTACAGCCTTAACAACATCAGCAGCATTAGGCAACCATTCTTTTAAAAGAACTGGTGAATATGGTGCTGGAGTATCAGCTGTTGTAATTCTTTGGATTGGTGCATCAAGATAATCAAACGCTTGTTCTTGTACAATATAAGTAATCTCAGAAGAGATACTTGCTACTGGCCAAGCTTCTTCAAGAATAACCAAACGATTTGTTTTCTTAACTGATTTCAAGATAGCTTCCTGATCCATAGGACGAACTGTTCTCAAGTCGATAATCTCACAAGAAATTCCTTCTTTAGCTAATTCATCAGCTGCGATAAAAGCTTCTTTGATAATTTTCCCAAAAGAAACGATAGTTACATCTGTTCCTTCTCTTTTAATATCAGCAACTCCAATTGGAATAACATATTCTCCGTCTGGCACTTCTCCTTTATCACCATACATTTGCTCTGATTCCATGAAAATAACTGGATCGTTATCACGAATAGCAGCTTTCAAAAGCCCTTTAGCATCATAAGGAGTAGAAGGAACAATAACTTTAAGTCCCGGAGTATTAGCAAACCAGTTTTCTAAAGCTTGTGAGTGAGTAGCTCCTAATTGACCAGCAGAAGCTGTTGGACCACGAAAAACGATAGGCACATTGAATTGTCCACCTGTCATTTGACGCATTTTAGCAGCATTATTAATAATTTGATCAATACCAACTAAACAGAAGTTAAAAGTCATGTATTCAACAATTGGTCTGCAACCATTCATTGCCGAACCTACAGCAATACCTGAAAAACCTAACTCTGCAATTGGAGTATCGATAACTCTTTTGTCTCCAAATTCAGCAAGCATCCCTTTAGACGCTTTATAAGCTCCATTGTACTCTGCAACTTCTTCACCCATTAAATAAATGGACTCATCGCGACGCATTTCTTCACTCATCGCTTCGCAAATGGCCTCTCTAAATTGTATCGTTCTCATATTAATATAGTATGTATATAATTTTCAAAGGAGCAAAAATAAATATTTAAAATCATTTAAGCACAAATAAACCTAAATATTCCACCCCAAATTCTAACATCTTATTATAGGTATGTGAATATCTCGCTTTTATTGAGTTATTTTAGTCATATCAAACAAATAAAATCCCTACTACCATTCCTTAGCATTTATTCTTAATCGATTATTCGAAATATTATTCTAATTTTGTACCTCAACTTCAAAAAATACATTAAAATCTTCAAAACATGAAAATACTAGTTTGCATCAGTCATGTTCCTGATACTACCTCAAAAATTAATTTTACCAATGGTGACACAGAATTTGACACTAACGGCGTACAATATGTAATCAATCCTAATGACGAATTTGGGCTAACACGTGCCATTTGGTTCCAAGAACAACAAGGCGCTACAGTAACTGTAGTAAACGTAGGTGGTCCCGAAACCGAACCAACATTAAGAAAAGCACTAGCAATTGGAGCCAATGATGCAATTCGTATCAACACCAATCCAACGGACGGTTTTTTTGTTGCTAAACAATTAGCAGAAATAATCAAAACAGGAGCTTACGATTTAGTAATTGCTGGTAAAGAATCATTAGATTACAATGGAGGAATGGTACCGGGAATGACGGCTGCACTTTCAGGATACAACTTTTTAAATTCATGTATTGACATTGCTGTAGACGGAAACAATGTAAAAGCTATTCGCGAGATTGACGGCGGAAAAGAAACAGTTTCTACTTCATTACCATTAGTTATTGGTACTCAAAAAGGAATCGTAGAAGAAAAAGATTTACGCATTCCAAATATGAGAGGAATCATGACTGCCAGAACAAAAACATTAAATATTGTTGAAGCAATTGACGCAGCGACTAATACAAAAGCGGTAAAATTTGAAAAACCGGCTCCAAAATCAGCAATAAAAATGGTTTCTCCTGACAATTTAGACGAATTAATTGACTTATTACACAACGAAGCAAAGGTTATTTAAGCTAAGATTGCAGATATTTAGATTGCAAATCGCAGTATAAAATCTCTTCGATAATCTTTAAATTTAAAATAATATAAATCAAGTTTTTAGCTTCCAGATTCTGAAATCTGAAATCTAAATTCTGAAATCTGAAATTATCATGTCAATATTAATATATACAGAATCTGCAGAAGGAAAATTTAAAAAAGTAGCATTTGAAATCGCTTCTTACGCAAAAAAAGTAGCAGAAACTTTAGGAACTACAGTAACAGCACTAGCAATAAACAATGAAAACGTTGCTGAATTATCAAAATACGGAGTTGACAAAGTTTTAAAAGTAAACAATGATAAACTATCTGGATTTAATGCTAAAGCTTATGCTGACGTAATCAAACAAGCAGCCCTACAGGAAAGCGCAAAACTTGTAATTTTATCTTCAAGTACTGATAGCATTTACCTTTCATCTTTAGTGGCTGTAAATTTAGAGGCTGGTTTTGCCTCAAATGTAGTAGGTTTACCAGTGAGCACTTCTCCTTTTCAAGTTAAAAGAAATGCTTTTTCAAACAAAGCTTTCAACATAACCGAAATCAATACCGACATAAAAGTTATCGGATTAGCTAAAAACTCTTATGGTATCTTTGAAAATGCTTCTACCCTTACAGAAGAAGCTTTCATCCCAACAATCGAGGACAACGACTTTAATATCAAAACTGAATCAATTGAAAAATCATCAGGAAAAGTTGCTATTGCCGATGCTGACATCGTAGTTTCTGGTGGACGCGGATTAAAAGGACCTGAAAACTGGAATCTAATTGAAGATCTAGCTGCCGTACTTGGCGCAGCTACTGCTTGTTCAAAACCAGTTTCTGACTTAGGATGGAGACCTCATGCTGAACACGTAGGACAAACCGGAAAGCCTGTTGCAACTAACTTATATATTGCAGTTGGAATTTCGGGAGCAATCCAACATATCGCCGGAATCAACGCTTCAAAAGTAAAAGTAGTCATCAATACAGACCCTGAAGCTCCATTCTTTAAAGTTGCCGATTATGGAATTGTAGGCGACGCTTTTGATGTTGTACCAAGATTAATTGAGAAATTAAAAGCATTCAAAGCCCAAAACGCTTAATACCTAAGCATCAAACAATAAAATAATTCTGCCTAATAAAATTAGATAATCGTATCTTTGCTTATTGGCAGAATTTTTAATTAATATTGCAGCCTAAATTAAAACTACATTTTTCAGTCCAAACAATTATGAGCTTAGTAAAATTATCCATCAAAGGAATTTCTTATAGCCAAACACAAAACGGAGCCTACGCTTTGATTTTGAACGAAGTTGACGGTGAAAGAAAACTTCCTATCGTAATAGGTGCTTTCGAAGCTCAATCCATTGCTATTGCTTTAGAAAAAGAAATAAAACCACCACGTCCACTCACTCATGATTTGTTCAAAAATTTTGCAGAACGTTTTGACATCGTGGTAAAACAAGTTATTATTCACAAACTTGTTGACGGTGTTTTTTACTCTAGTATTATTTGCGAAAGAGACAAAATCGAAGAAATAATTGACGCCAGAACTTCGGATGCCATAGCATTGGCATTACGATTCAACGCTCCAATTTTCACATACAAGAACATTCTTGACAAAGCTGGAATCTATTTAAAAACAAATCCTGCTGACTCCGACAAAGAAAATCAGCCAATGGATGATGTTATTTCAAATCCGGAATCTTTTTCATCTGAAGCCGAAAGCGGTAGAGCATATATCAAATACAGCTTACAAGAATTAAACGATTTACTACTACAGGCAGTTGAACAGGAAGACTATGAAAAAGCAGCCAAAATAAGAGACGAAATCTCAAAAAGAGAATCCTAGTTTAGTCTGGCTATTGGTACCTACGAATAAGCAAATTATCAAATCCACAAATCACCATTAGAAATGAAGCAATATCTAGATTTAGTAAAACATGTAATGGAAAACGGCTGTCAAAAAGGCGACCGTACAGGAACTGGAACTAAAAGTGTTTTTGGTTACCAAATGCGTTTTGATTTAAGCGAAGGATTTCCAATGGTTACCACTAAAAAGCTACATCTCAAATCCATTATTTACGAATTGCTTTGGTTTCTTAAGGGCGAAACTAATATTGGTTACCTAAAAGAGCACAATGTAAAGATCTGGGATGCCTGGGCTGATAAAAACGGCGATTTAGGTCCCGTTTACGGACACCAATGGCGCAATTGGAATAGTGAAGAGATCGACCAAATTTCGGATTTAATAAAAGAATTAAAGACAAATCCTAATAGCCGTAGAATGCTGGTTTCGGCATGGAATCCATCGGTATTACCGGACACTACAAAATCATTCGAAGAAAACGTAGCTAATAACAAGGCAGCATTACCTCCTTGCCATGCTTTCTTCCAATTTTATGTAGCTGACGGAAAATTATCCTGCCAGCTATACCAAAGAAGTGCAGATATCTTTTTAGGAGTTCCTTTTAATATCGCCTCATACGCCTTATTAACCATGATGATAGCACAGGTATGTGACCTTGAACCAGGTGAGTTCATTCACACTTTTGGAGATGCCCATATTTACAACAACCATTTTGAGCAAATCGAACTGCAATTATCACGCGAACCAAGACCATTACCAAAAATGATTTTAAATCCGGAGATAAAAAACATCTTTGATTTTGACTACAATGATTTCACGCTCGTAGGTTACGAACCACATGAAACCATCAAAGGTAATGTTGCAGTATAAACCGAAAAAAAAAGCGTTTTAGATTAAACCTCTAAAACGCTATTTTCTGTTCCTGCAAATTCATTCCATTTATAAGAATCTGCTTCTGTTTCGTTGATATATTCACCGTCAACCAGATATTTAAATTCGTAAGCCGCATCTTTATCTAAATCAAAAGCACCTTTAAAAGTACCATTTTTCAATTTACTTAAAGTTCCTTCTTCAGGATTCCAATTGTTAAAATCTCCTACTACTGAAACTGTAGCAGCATCTTTAGCCTCTATTGAAAACGTAACTTTACAAACTGGTTTTGACTTTATAAATTGTTTTTTAATCGACATAACTGTTTCATTTTTAGATTTATGAGACAAAGTAAATCAATTTATTTGAAGTCCGAGCACCATCGGCAAACTTTTAAGATAAAACGTAATAAAATGTTAAAATCAGAATAAATTAATAATTTAAAAAGGTCAAAATTTTCAAAATCTAAAAAATCAAGTTTTTAAAATCAAATATTTTTCGCACACAATTTAGCTTTTCGAAATTATATTTTATCTTTATATGCAAAAAAATCAGTCTATGAAAACCGAACAACATGAATTATACGAATACGCCAGAAAACGTATAAAACAAAAAAAAAGAGTTTATTTTCATTTTGTTTTATTGTTTTTATCCAGTTTATTTTTATTTGTTGCTACTAAAGTTTTTAAATTTAACGAAGGTGCACACTGGCATATTTGGTTAATTACAGCTTGGTTGTTTTTATTCATTTTACACTTTATAAAAGTTTTCATAACAGATCGTTTCATGAACAAAGACTGGGAAAGAGAACAAATTGATCGATTAGTTGAATTACAACAAAAGAAAATCGAAGAACTAAGCCATAACATAAACGACGATTCCACTACTAAATAAACACTAATGATTATAATGATTGCTGCCGCTGCCGAAAACAGGGCTCTTGGTAAAGACAACCAATTGGTTTGGCATTTACCTAATGATTTTAAAAGATTCAAAAACCTAACCACAGGACACCACATAATAATGGGCAGAAAAACTTTTGAAAGTTTCACTAAACCTTTACCTAATCGTACTCATATTATCATCACCAGACAAAATGATTATCAAGCCGAAGGATGTATCGTTGTGGACAGCATTGAAAAAGCAATTGAAAATTGTCCTAAAAACGAAGATTCTTATATCATTGGCGGTGGCGAAATCTACAATCTAAGTCTTGCTCATGCAGACAAAATCGAACTTACCGTAGTACATCATAATTTTGAAGCAGATGCTTTTTTTCCTGAAATAGACACCAATAACTGGGAACTAATTAATAGTTATTTTCAAAGTAAAGACGAAAAACATCTTTATGATTACACATTTGAAACTTATATTAAAAAACAAAAAACACCTCAGTGAAAGAGGTGTTTTTTTTTTTGACTTTTGCAACAACATTTAAAATTGACTTCCTACTCTTGAAAAATAATTTGACATAACAATACCAAATTCACAAATAATAAACTCATTCCCGAAATGAGAATTATAAGATTTGCGATTTTTCGAGAAAACATCTCAAAAAAGCCTTTAATACCAAATACCACGAAGATAGTAAAGACCATGAAAATTAAAATTTCCAAAAACAAATTTAATCCTAAGAACGTATTATGCGCTTGAACTAAAACGCCTTCTTTTTGCAAAGCAGCGCCGTCAAAAAAAATCACAAGCACAAATGAAATTGCCAACGCAAAAGACAACCATTTGAGTTGAACGATCAATTCTTTATTTTGAGTTACAAAAAAATTCATGTTGTAAATATCGAAACATAATTATTTTCATACAATACCCACTTTTAGTGATTTTTTTAAATAAAGAAATATTTACAAATAAATTGAAATTCAATTTAACCACGAACTTACAAGGCATTGTAGTATATTTGCGAAAATTTAAAAAATGGACAACAAAATAACCCCATATAAAGATTCTTCATTAGGTAAAAAAGAGCAAGTTGCAAAAATGTTCGATACAATTTCCGGAAACTATGACAACTTAAACAGAGTAATCTCTTTTGGAATTGATATTAAATGGCGAAAAAAAGTTCTTAAAATTGTCGACAACAGCAAACCGGAAACCATTTTAGACATCGCTACAGGAACAGGTGATTTAGCTATATTAATGGCAAACACAAATGCTAAGAAAATTACAGGTCTGGATATTTCTACAGGAATGCTTGAAGTAGGAATCAAAAAAGTAGCTCAAAAAAACCTGTCCGATCGAATAGAAATGATATTAGGAGATTCTGAAAAAATTCCTTTTGAGGACAATTATTTTGATGCTATTACTGTAGCTTTTGGAGTTAGAAATTTTGAAAATCTTGAAAAAGGTTTAGCTGAAATATTGCGTGTCTTAAAACCAAACGGAACTTTTGTAATTCTTGAAACCTCAGTTCCTGAAAAAACACCTTATAAACAAGGCTACAATTTTTACAGCAAAAACATATTACCTATCATTGGAAAATTATTTTCAAAAGACAACATGGCTTACGGATACCTTTCTGAGTCAGCTGCAGCATTTCCTTATGGCGAAGCTTTAAACAATATTTTAAGAAAAACTGGGTTTATAGATGTAAAGGCCATGCCACAAACTTTTGGTGTTGCCACGATTTATGTTGCATCTAAAAAATAACTATCTGTAAAATGAAAAAAATAGCAGTCTTTATTCTATTCTTACTTGCTTTTAGAGGACATCCTCAAACTAAAGGTATGTTTAGCAAAGACCCTATTATCCATTTAGAAAATTTTCAAAAACAAAGAGTCTATTTTGGCTATTATTTAGGCTTTAGTTCATTTGATTTTAAATTTGATTACAAAACTGTAGGTCCAGATATCCAAGTTCAAAAAAGCACTGGTTTTAACGTAGGAGTAGTATCTGATTTAAAACTTCAGGAACATATCAATCTGCGTTTTGAACCTGGATTATATTACACTAAAAGAACTTTAAACTATCCTAATTTTTCAAGAGAAATTGATGCTGTACGAGATGTAAGCAGCACCTATATCCATTTTCCTTTACTATTAAAATTTTCATCTTTACGTACAGGGAATATTCGTCCGTATCTCGTAGGTGGATTTTCAACCACTTTAAATTTATCATCCAATTCAAAATCTATTGATGATAATGTCCAACAAAAATTCAGAGTAAAACCATGGAATACAAACTACGAACTAGGTTTTGGGATTGATTTCTTTTCAGAATATTTTATATTCTCACCTTCTATTCGTGGATGTTTTAGTCTTAAAGATGAACTCATAAGAGACAACGACCCTAACAGTCCTTGGACAGGAAATATTGAATCTATGAAAAGCAGAGCCATCTTTATTAACTTTACTTTTCATTAATCAATTAAGCCTGATTACGCTTAAACTCACTCAAAATAATTCCGGTCGCAGTTGCCACATTTAAACTTTCTGTTTTTTGCAAATTACCAAAACGCGGAATTGAAAGCCTGTTTTTAATTACTGACTCAATTTCAGATGAAATACCATTAGCCTCATTACCCATAATTACAATACCTTCCTGAGGCAAATTACTCTTATAGATATTTTCACCATCCATAAAAGTTCCAAAAACAGCTAGATTAGTCTGAGAAATATATTCCAGCAAATCCACATAGGTGACATTAACTCTACCTATAGAACCCATAGTTGCTTGAACAACTTTTGGATTATAAATATCGACTGTTTCCTTAGAACAAATAAGTTGTTCAATTCCAAACCAATCACACAAACGTAAAATAGTTCCAAGATTTCCTGGATCTCTAACGTCATCCAAAGCAATAATTAAACCTGAATCTATAACTGGGTTCTCAGCGGGAATTTTAAAAACAGCCAAACATGTATTAGGAGTAGTAAGAGCACTTATTTTTTTCAAATCATTTTCATGAATTAAAGACTTCTTACTCTCTAAAACATCTTCAAAATCAAATTGAGTGGTATACAAATGTTCTAATTCAAAATTAGATTGTAAAAGTTCCTGAATTACTTTTACCCCTTCAGCAAAAAACATTTGATTGTTTATTCTATACTTTTTTTGCTGTAAACTAGTTATAAGTTTTATTTGGTTTTTACTAACCATAAAAATATGTACTTTTGAATTAAATTATTTTAGACCTCTTGAAAAAAATTTCAACAAAAATATCACTATTTATTCTAATTGGAATAATTATATCTGCTTGTAACGCTGAAAAAAGAGTTCCGGATGGCAAACAGCTTCTTGTAAGCAATCAAATAATAGTGAACGGAAAAAAAATCAATAATGAGGAAATCCATGAACAATTGTATCAAAAACCCAATGGGACTTTTCTAGGCTATCGTTTACGCTTAAATTTGTACAATTTAGCTAATTTAAATCCAGATTCTACCTATCAGGCTAAGTTTACGAATCATCCCGGGAAATACGAACGAAAATCCAAATGGCTTTCAGCAAAACAGGTTGACCGTCTTGGAAAATCGTTTTGGTATCACGGAATTCACGACTTCTTAAAAAAAACGGGAGAAGCTCCTGTGATTATTGATACTGCAAAAACTCAAAAATCAGTTTCAAGACTTAAGTATTATTATTTCAACAATGGTTTTTTTAATGTAAATATTACTTCCCAACATGACACCATAAAACCAAAGCGAGGAAAAATAAAATATGAAATCACAACCAACAGTGCTTATACACTTGACACTATAAAGGCTAATATCAGTTCGCCACAACTAGACTCTTTATACGTAAAAGCAAAAGAAACCGCCATCATCAAACCAGGAAGCCAATTTAAAACGATTGACTTTTCGGATGAGAAAAACCGACTTTCAAACTATTTCAGAAATCACGGTGCTTATTATTTCCAACCAACTTCCATTGTATTTGACATTGACACTATTGGCAAAAAAAACAAGGCCAATGTAAACATCAACATTGGGAATTACAGCTATCAAGATAAAGATTCGACAAAAATCGAACCTTATAAATTATACAAAATCAGTAGTGTAGATATCTATACCGATTATGCGCCAAACACAAACAAACAAAACATTACAGATAGTATTAAATATCAAAATTTCAACCTTTACGGTAGAGAAAAAATAAAATACAACCCAAAAGCAATTACCAATGCTGTTTTCATTACCAAAGGAACTTCCTTTGCGGATTACAAAACAGTATTAACTTCAAGATATGTAAGTAATCTTAAAATTTTCAATCCACCAAGCATTCAATATGAGATTGACAAAAATGATTCGTTACAAAATTCTTTAATTGCAAAAATCTATCTAACACCTAGAAAAAAGTACAGTTTCCAGGCTTCTTCTGACTTTACTCATTCTAATATTCAGGACATTGGAATTTCCTTTAGCCCGTCATTGACTATTAGAAACATTTTTAACGGAGCCGAAACTCTAGAAATATCTGCCAGAGCTAATATTGGTTCTTCAAAAGATTTAGCCAATCCAAACAACCAATTCTTCAATGTTTCTGAATACGGAATTGATTTAAAACTAAATTTTCCTAGAATATTTTTCCCGTTTTCTACCGAGAAAATCATTCCAAAAAGTATGATTCCTTCTACACAAATTGGTCTAGGTTATGCCACACAAACCAATATTGGATTAGACAAAGAAAACTTCACAGGAACATTTACCTACAATTGGAATCCGAAACAAAATAATACGGCAAGATTCGATTTATTCAACGTTCAGTTTGTACGCAACTTAAACCCTCAAAACTATTTTAATGTATATAATTCATCCTACAATGCATTAAATACAATTGGAAAAATTTACAATACAGACCCTGATTTTGTTGACACAAACAATAATCTTAAAATAGATTCAGGAACATCTGGATTCATTACCGATGTGTTAACCCAACAAACAAGTTTAACGCCACAAGATCAGGATTACAAAGAGGTTTTAAGTATTGCTGAAAGAAGAACAAGATTGAGCGAAAACAATTTTATACTTGCTTCAAATTTTACTTTTTCCAAAACCACAAAAAGAGACTTAAAAGACAATGATTTTTACCAATTTAAAGCCAAAATTGAAACTGCCGGCTCATTACTTTCGTTACTTTCTAATACCATCGGGCTTAACAAAAATAGCAACGGTAATTACAATATATTCAAACTAGAATATTCAGAATACGCCAAAACAGAATTTGATTTCATTAAACACTGGGATTTATCCAGACAAAATGTACTAGCATTTCGAACATTTTTCGGAATCGCTATTCCCTTTGGAAATTCAGACTATATTCCATTTTCAAGAAGTTACTTTGCCGGAGGTTCTAATGACAACAGAGCCTGGCAGCCTTATAGCCTGGGACCGGGAAAAACACAATCAGCTTTAGATTTCAACGAAGCAAATATGAAAATTGCTTTAAGCGCCGAATTTAGATTTAAAATTTTAGGCGATTTAAAAGGAGCTCTTTTTGCCGATGCCGGAAACATCTGGAATGTGTTCGACAATGTGACTGATGAAAAAGCAACATTCAATAACATATCCAGCTTAAAAGACCTTGCATTAGGTTCAGGATTCGGTCTTCGATATGATTTAAACTTCTTTGTTGTCCGATTTGATTTTGGATTCAAAACCTTTAATCCTGCCGAAGAATCAGGAAAAAAATGGTTTAGAGATTACAATTTTGGACACTCCGTTTTAAATTTTGGAATAAATTATCCGTTCTAATACTAATAAATTCTTATTTTTGCGAACTTAATCTAAAAACTAAAAATCTAACTAAAAACAAAAAAAGAAATGGGACACAACATTAAACCTGGTGTAGCAACTGGTGATCAAGTTCAGGAAATCTTTAATTATGCCAAAGAGAAAGGCTTTGCTTTACCTGCGGTAAACGTTACAGGATCTGACACAATTAACGGTGTACTTGAAACAGCTGCTAAATTAAAAGCACCGGTAATCATACAGTTTTCAAACGGAGGAGCTCAATTTAACGCTGGAAAAGGACTTTCTAATGCAGGTGAAAAAGCAGCTATCGCTGGAGCTATTGCAGGAGCAAAAAGCATCCATACCTTAGCTGAAGCTTACGGAGCAACTGTAATTTTACATACTGACCACTGTGCAAAAAAATTATTGCCTTGGATTGATGGTTTATTAGATGCATCTGAAGAACATTTTGCAGCAACAGGAAAATCATTATTCAGTTCGCACATGATTGACTTATCAGAAGAGCCAATCGAAGAAAACATCGAAATTTGCAAAACTTACTTAGAAAGAATGAGCAAAATGGGTATGACATTAGAAATCGAACTTGGAATCACTGGTGGTGAGGAAGATGGTGTAGATAACTCTGATGTGGATAGCTCAAAATTATACACTCAACCAGAAGAAGTATCTTATGCTTATGAGGAACTTTCTAAAGTAAGTCCAAAATTCACAATTGCTGCTGCTTTTGGAAACGTTCATGGAGTTTACAAACCTGGAAACGTTAAATTAACTCCAAAAATCTTGAAAAACTCTCAAGATTATGTACAAGCAAAATTCAACACAGGACACAATCCAGTTGATTTTGTATTCCACGGAGGTTCTGGTTCTACATTAGAAGAAATCAGAGAAGGAATTAGCTACGGAGTAGTTAAAATGAACATCGATACTGACTTACAATTTGCTTTCACTGAAGGAATTCGTGATTTCATGGTAAACAATATTGATTACTTAAAAACACAAATTGGTAACCCAACAGGTCCTGATGCTCCAAACAAAAAGTATTATGACCCAAGAAAATGGTTACGTGAAGGAGAAGTAACTTTCAACGCAAGATTAGAGCAAGCTTTTGCTGACTTGAATAACGTAAACACTTTATAAAAGTATTCAGTATCCAGTTCTTAGTGTTCAGTTATCAAAACTGATTTCTGAACACTAATAATTTGATTTACAAACTGAATACTGAATTTTATTACTGAACACTGAATACTAGAACAAATGGCCTGGTTTAAAAGACAAGAAAAAGGGATCACAACTCCTACCGATCAAAAGATGGATGTTCCAAAAGGACTTTGGTACAAATCTCCTACTGGAAAAATTATTGATGCAGAAGAACTGGAACGCAACTTGTTTGTAAGTCCTGAAGATGGTTTCCATGTGAGAATAGGTAGTGCTACTTATTTTGAAATCTTATTTGACAACAACGAATTCACCGAATTAGATCCAAACCTAACTTCTAAAGACACTTTGAATTTTGTGGACACAAAAAAATATTCAGATCGTCTTAAAGATGTTATGGAAAAAACCAAGCTTAAAGATGCTGTTCGTACAGCTGTTGGAAAATCCAAAGGAAAAGATTTAGTTGTTTGCGCTATGGATTTTGCCTTCATTGGTGGTTCTATGGGAGCGGTTGTAGGTGAAAAAATCGCCAGAGGAATTGACTATGCCATCAAAAACAAATTACCATTTGTAATGATTTCTAAGTCAGGTGGAGCTCGTATGATGGAAGCTGCTTATTCATTAATGCAATTAGCTAAAACCTCTGTAAAATTAGCTCAACTTTCTGAAGCTAAATTACCATACATCTCTTTATGTACGGATCCAACAACAGGAGGAACAACTGCTTCTTACGCCATGTTAGGAGATATCAACATTGCTGAGCCTGGAGCATTAATTGGTTTTGCCGGACCACGTGTGGTGAAAGATACAACTGGTAAAGATTTACCGGAAGGTTTCCAAACTGCAGAATTCCTTTTAGAACACGGTTTCTTAGACTTTATCACAGCCAGAAAAGAATTGAAAGACAAGATTAACTTGTACTTAGATTTGATTCAGAATAATGAAATTAGATAGTTTTTAACTTCTAAATATATAAAATCCCATTTGCATGCAAGTGGGATTTTTTTTTGCAATCACCTTTCCAAAAAACATCTTTATTTTTTTTCAGGAGCAGAACGATTCCTAATTGCATTGACGTTCTCTCCTGCTCTACGCTATATCTTTGTCTCGTTAAAAAAACGAGACAAAGGATGCCGCTACGATCAGGGCTATCCAATTCGTTTTGATTTCCAAAACATTTTTTTTAAAATAATGTGATATATTTGAAAAAGCAATAAAACGAAACAAACCTACGCCAATCTACCCGATTTTGGGTTTATATACTCTAGTTTTTCATGTATGCACCTTCGTAGCTGCAAGCATACCCAACCGAACGTAAATTCAGACAACAACAAACAATTTAGTTCAAATAAGAATGGAAATAGTAAACCTATATATAGCAGGACTTGAAAAAGCATATTTTGACTATGGTGCTAAGGTAACTTGGGAACATTTTAAAAAAATAAAACACGGTGCAAGAAAAGAAGATATTGAAAAAATTAAAACCCTATATCCAGAACTCCCAAACTCTTTGATAAATCTACTTGAATTTGTAGACGGCACATATTGGAGAGAATATCAAGGAGAAGAAATTACATTATATTTTCTTGGTTCTGACGTTGAAGATTATCCATATTATCTTTTATCCTCAAAAGAAATCATAGAAAACCAGGACCTAGCAATTGAATACTATTCAGACTACATTGAAAGAAAATATGAAAAAGTTCATATAGACGACATAATTACAAAACAACCAAAATCATTAAAATGGCTTCATTTTTCAGACTGTATGAATAATGGAGGAACTTCCCAATTATTTATTGATTTCAGCCCTTCCGAAAAAGGAATAAAAGGTCAAATAGTAAGATTTTTGCACGACCCTGACGAATTTAGTGTTATTGCTGACAGTTTTGAAGATTACCTGCAAAAACTAATTGACAATCAATATAATTTTATCAATGAAGAAATATTGGAATAAACTAATAATGTCTGCCTTCGTTTTTGCACGAAATAAAATTAAGCGAATCTAATCCTTTCTAGTTCGGAATCGTCAATCTGTCTGTAATTTTCTAAACTGAAATTTCAAAACCATACGGAATTTGATAATGAGATTGCTTCGTTCCTCGCAATGACTCTGCAATCTAAAATCACATTCCGGTTCTAATCGCTTCCACAGGATCTAATCGTGATGCTGAAATGGCTGGTATGATTCCGGAAATCAAACCTATTATTCCGGCGAGGCCAGTTCCTAAGAGAATATTCCCCATACTCAATACAAATTCAAAATCCAATGCTTTGGACAAACCAACAGCTATTCCCCAAACCATCAATAAGCCCACTAGCCCGCCTATTACTGACAAAATGATAGCTTCAAATAAAAACTGAAACAGTATAAAACGGTTTTTAGCTCCTAAGGATTTTTGAATACCAATTAGATGGGTTCGTTCTTTTACTGAAACAAACATAATATTGGCAATCCCAAAGCCTCCTACCAACAGTGAAAAACCACTTATCACCCAGCCACCTAATTTCATACTACCGATAATACCATCAATCATGTTTGTAAAACCGGAAAAAACATTGATAAAGAAATTATCAATTTCACCCGCTTTAATTCCGCGATAGGCACGTAGTTTTTGAGAAATCTCCGCTTGATAAGCTTCCATATCCACACCGTCTACAGGCTTAAAAATGATTACATTAGTTAAAGATTCATTATTATCGCCAAATTTTTGACGAACAAAATTTACCGGAATAAACACCGCCGAATCATTACTATCTCCAAAAATACTGGCTCCCAATTTTTTTAAAACACCAATAACAGTAAATCGCTGTCCATACAATCGAACATCTTTACCTATTGGATTGACATCATCAAAAAGATTAGTCGCAATATCATTTCCCAAAACAATTACCTTCGCACCTGAATTTGCTTCGGATTCATTATAAAAACGTCCTTTTTCAAATTCTAAACCTTGAATGTCGATAAATTCATGCGAAACAGGAACAATATTTACATCACTAACAATTTTAGAATCGTATTTAATATTCTCCGTTTTGGTAAAAATTTGATAACCCAATTCGGCTGTATTAGTCATTATTCCTTTCAAATAAACATATTCATCATATTTCACATTTGGAAACTGATCTCTTTTCCATTTAGGAATATCCGACGGACCAAAAGAAAAGCGCATTAAATAAATGGTATTTTTATCTAAACCACTCAAATCACTAGTTATTTTTTTATCCAATGAATCAACAGCCGCCAAAACCGCAATAATCGAAAAGATCCCGATAGTCACTCCAAGAAGTGAAAGCAGGGTTCTTAATTTATTATTTCGCAGTGCATTGAGAGCAAAAGTAAAACTCTCTTTCAACAACCTAAGATACAACAACATATAAAATCTGTTTTTAATAAGGTAAAATTCTGTAAATAATATTCAAAAACCTAATATAAAGTTCTTTTAACACAATAAAAACCAGCTTATTCAATAAGTTTTAAAAAAATTGAGTCAATTAAAAATTATCTTATTTTTTGATAGTAAATTTTAACATTAAAAAACTATTTTTGCACTTTATAATTTAAAGTATTCATGAGCACATCAAAAACAATTCAATCTGCATTAATTTCGGTTTTTTCGAAAGAAGGTCTTGAGCCTATTGTTAAATCACTTCACAGCCAAAATGTTACTATTTATTCTACAGGAGGAACTGAAGAATTTATCAAAAATTTAGGAATACCTGTTGTTGCTGTTGAAGATATTACTGCATTTCCTGAAATTTTAGGAGGAAGAGTTAAAACTTTACACCCAAAAATCTTTGGTGGAATTTTGAACCGTCAAGACAATGCAAGTGATGTGGAACAAATGAAGGAATTTAACATCCCTCAGATTGACTTAGTAATTGTTGACTTATATCCGTTTGAAAAAACAGTTGCTTCTGGAGCTAGCGAGCAAGACATCATCGAAAAAATTGATATCGGTGGAATTTCTTTAATTCGTGCCGCTGCTAAAAACTTCAAAGACACTGTGATTGTTCCATCCATGAACGAATATGCTTTGTTCTTAGATATGATCACAAAACAAAACGGAGCTACCACTCTTGAAGACAGAAAATTATTAGCTACAAAAGCGTTCCACGTTTCTTCTCATTACGATGGTGCCATTTTCAGCTATTTCAATACTGACGAAACGATTTACAAAGCAAGTATTGCTGACGGACAAGTATTGCGTTACGGAGAAAACCCACACCAAAAAGGATTTTTCTTTGGAGATTTTGACGCTATGTTCAAAAAACTACACGGAAAAGAATTATCATACAACAACTTATTAGATGTAGATGCAGCTGTAAATTTAATTAGCGAATTTAAAACTGACGGACCTACATTTGCTATCTTAAAACACAACAACGCTTGTGGATTAGCTTCAAGAAACACAATCGAAGAAGCTTACTTAGCCGCTTTAGCTTGTGACCCAACTTCAGCTTTTGGAGGTGTTTTAATTTCAAATACTAAAATTGATGTCGCTACTGCAACTGAAATTAACAAATTATTCTGCGAAGTGGTAATTGCCCCTGCTTATGACGAAGAAGCGGTAACTATTTTACAAGAAAAGAAAAACAGAATTATTCTAACTCAAAATGATGTTGAATTACCACAAAGACAAGTTCGTACTTGCTTAAACGGTCTTTTAATTCAAGACAGAAACAACATCACAGACAATAAAAAAGATTTAACTACCGTTACTATTACAAGTCCAACGGAGCAAGAAATCGAAGATTTGATTTTTGCTTCTAAAATTTGTAAAAACACTAAATCAAATACAATTGTTTTTGCTAAAAACGGAACTTTAATTTCATCAGGAACAGGACAAACATCCAGAGTTGACGCTTTGCAACAAGCAGTAGAAAAAGCAAAACACTTTGGTTTTGACTTGAACGGAGCATCTATGGCAAGTGATGCATTCTTCCCTTTCCCTGACTGTGTTGCACTTGCAAAAGAAGCAGGAATAACAGCTGTGATTCAACCAGGAGGATCAATTAAAGACCAATTAAGCATTGACTATTGTAATGAAAATAATTTAGCAATGGTATTTACAGGGACTCGTCATTTCAAACATTAATTTGACTAACTTTGTACGCTCCTAATTTTTAACTTTTAAACCCCTAAAAATCGTATGGGATTTTTTGATTTCATGACCGAGGATATTGCAATTGACCTTGGTACCGCTAATACGCTAATCATACATAATGATAAAGTAGTCATTGACAGCCCGTCAATCGTTGCTAGAGATAGAATTTCTGGTAAAATTATAGCTGTTGGTAAAGAAGCCAATTTAATGCAAGGTAAAACGCATGAAAACATTAAAACCATAAGACCCTTAAAAGACGGTGTAATCGCTGATTTTGATGCTTCTGAAAAAATGATTAGTATGTTTATCAAAAGCATACCGGCATTAAAAAAGAAGATGTTCACTCCTGCTTTAAGAATGGTGGTTTGTATTCCTTCCGGAATTACTGAAGTGGAAATGAGAGCCGTAAAAGAATCTTGTGAGCGTGTAAACGGAAAAGAGGTTTATTTGATTCACGAACCAATGGCAGCAGCAATCGGTATTGGAATTGACATCATGCAACCAAAAGGAAACATGATTGTAGATATTGGTGGTGGTACTACTGAAATTGCTGTAATAGCATTAGGTGGTATTGTGTGTGACAAATCGGTAAAAATTGCTGGTGACGTTTTCACAAATGATATTGTTTATTATATGCGTACCCAACACAACTTATTTGTTGGAGAAAGTACAGCTGAAAAAATTAAAATACAAATTGGAGCTGCCATTGAAGACCTGGAAACTCCTCCAGAAGATATGTCAGTTCAAGGTAGAGATTTGTTGACAGGAAAACCAAAACAGGTTGATGTTTCTTACCGTGAAATAGCAAAAGCTTTAGACAAATCAATCCAACGTATTGAGGATGCTGTAATGGAAACATTATCTCAAACTCCTCCTGAATTGGCAGCTGATATTTACAACACAGGAATTTATCTTGCTGGTGGAGGTTCAATGTTAAGAGGATTAGACAAGCGTATTTCTCAAAAAACAGACTTACCTGTTTATATCGCAGAAGACCCATTAAGAGCTGTAGTTAGAGGAACAGGTATGGCACTTAAAAACATCGGAAAATTCAAGAGTATCTTAATCAAATAATCTATTTTTTTCGAAAAAATTGTATTTGGACAAAATCCTTTTACATTAGCAATTCTGAAATTAATAACGAAATAAGAGAATGCAGCAAATATTTAATTTTATATTCAAAAACAGTAATAAATTACTGTTTTTGCTGTTATTAAGCGTTTCGCTTTTGCTTACTATACAGTCTCATTCTTACCATAAAAGTAGAATTATCAGTTCTGCCAATTTTTTAACGGGTGGTGTTTATGAAAAAATAAACAACATAACCGAATATTTGAATCTTAAGTCTGAAAATGATGCTTTAGCACTTGAAAATGCGAGGTTAAAAAGCATCATTTTCAACACTAAGGATACCACAGCAATTAAAAAACCGGAAAATCTTAAAGGTGTACTTCCAGACGACATTATAGTATCAAAGGTCATTCACAACACTTATAACACACATGAAAACTTCTTAACATTAAATTCTGGCTCTAATGATGGAGTTAAAGCAGACATGGGTGTTATTAATAGTTTAGGAATTGTAGGTATCGTTGATAAAACCTCACCTAAATATTCTACTGTCGTGAGTATCTTAAATACAAAATCACAAATCAATGCTAAGATCAAAAAATCAAATCATTTTGGTTCTTTAACCTGGGATGGAAAAAGCACTGGTTTTGTACAATTAATTGATGTACCACGATTAGCTTCAGTTAGAAGAGGAGACACTATTGTTACTGGAGGACAATCAGTAATTTTCCCTGAAAACATCAATATTGGAACCGTTGACAAAGTATACAAAGAAGAAGAAACCAATTATTATGTTTTAAATATTAAGCTATTTAATGACATGACTAATTTAGGACATGTATACATCATTAAGAGTAAAGACAGAGACGAACTTAACAATTTAGAAAAAGAAACCTTAAAAGATGAATAGCACTTTGTTAATCAATATACTACGGTTTATTTTATTATTGACACTACAAATTGTCATATTTAACAACATGACGTTTTTAGGGTTCATAATGCCATTGCCGTATATTCTATTCATCATATTATACCCTGTTAATTCAAATAGAGCAACCTTACTAATGAGCAGTTTTTTGCTGGGGTTAACAATGGATTTATTTTCAAATTCCGGAGGAATTCACACTACAGCATGTCTTATTTTAGCTTATTACAGGCCTTATATATTTAAATTTGCATTTGGTGTCAGTTACGAATACCAAACGATTAAACTGAATGAATCCTTAACACCCGAAAGATTTACATTTATTCTTTTGGCTGTGGTAATCCATCATTTTACACTATTCATTCTGGCAGCTTTTCAAGTTAGTTTCATTTTAGACATTTTAATTAGAACCTTACTGAGTACTGTATTTACAATTATTAGCTGCATTATAATAATTTACCTTATTAAGCCAAACAAACGATGAGAAAACTACTGCTGCCTTCTATAATTATTGTTGCAGCATCATTGCTCCTAATTCGGATTTTTTATTTGCAAGTCATTAATGATACTTTCAAATTAAAATCTGATAATAATGCTATCAAGATAAAATACGAATATCCTGAAAGAGGCTATATCTATGACCGTAATGGTAAACTTTTAGTTGCTAATCAGGCCTCTTATGATATCATGGTTATCCCAAGGGAAATTAAAAATCTGGACACCTTAGAACTTTGCCAACTATTAGATATTACCAAAGAAGATTTTTTAGAAAAAATAGCCAAAGCTAAAGTCTACAGTCCTAGACTTCCTTCTGTATTCTTACCTCAACTAAATAAAAGTGAATATGCGGCTTTTCAGGAAAAAATCAGAAAATTTGAAGGCTTCTATGTTCAAAAACGTTCCCTTCGTGATTATGAAGTAGATTTTGGCGCTAATATTTTTGGTTTTATCACTCAGGTAAATGATGGAATTATTAAAAGTAATTCTTATTACAAAAGTGGTGACTTAATAGGAAAACAAGGTGTAGAACAATACTACGAAGATATCTTACGAGGAGTAAAAGGGGTTAAATATTTCCTAAAAGACAAATACAACCGCGAAATAGGTTCCTACAAAAACGGTAAATACGATACCATTGCTGTACAAGGAGAAGATATCAATCTAACGATTGATGCCGAAATTCAACGTTATGGTGAGCAATTAATGATAAACAAACGAGGTGGTATCGTTGCTATAGAGCCTAAAACTGGTGAAATCTTAGCATTAGTTACCGCTCCATCCTATGACCCTGGTATTCTCGTAGGCAGACAACGCTCTAAAAACTATACACTACTTTATAATGATTCTATAGCAAAACCGTTATATGACAGAGGTCTATTAGCCGAATATCCTCCTGGCTCACCATTCAAAATTTTAACAGGTTTGGTAGCCTTACAAGAAGGTGTAATAGATGAAAATTTCACCGTTTTTTGTCGCCACGGATTTAGTTATGCCAGAGGCCGATTCATGAGATGCCACTGTCATGGAGGAGCATTACAATTACACCGTGGTATTTACGAATCTTGTAACGCCTATTTCGGGACAGCTTACATGAAAACCATCAACAAGTATGTCAAACCTTCTTATGCGGTTGATGTTTGGAGTAGTCATGTGAAAAGTTTTGGACTTGGTCAATACATGGGTTATGATTTACCAACAGGAAGAAAAGGAAGTATTCCAACTTCTAAAACATATAAACGTATCTACCCTAACGGAGGATGGAGAAGTACAGCAATCGTTTCCAATTCTATTGGACAAGGTGAAGTATTAGCAACCCCTATACAATTAGCCAACATGATGGCTACTATTGCAAACAAAGGATATTATTACACCCCTCATATCATTAAAAAAATCAAAGGAGAAAAAATCGATCCTAAGTTCAAAATAAAGCATGAAACAACTATCGATAAAAAATATTTCGAACCTATCATCAGCGGTTTATATGACGTATACAACTTAGGTACAGCCCGAGGACTGAAAGTTGACGGAATTGATATTTGTGGAAAAACAGGTACTGCTGAAAACTTTGCAAGAATAGGAGGCAAAAGAGTTCAGCTTGAAGACCACTCAATATTTGTGGCATTCGCACCTAAGGACAATCCAAAAATTGCAATTGCTGTAATGGTAGAAAATGGAGGATTTGGTGCCACAATTGCAGGACCAATTGCAAGCTTGATGATTGAAAAATATTTAAGAAAAAAAATCACACGCACTGATTTAGAAAAAAGAGTTCTTGAAAAGAGTTTAAGAAGTGAATATGCAAAATTAGGAGGAATGCCTGAAGCGAGTACCATAGAAACAACACCAAAGGATTCCATAAGCAAAATCAAAGATGTGAAAACAAATTCAGCAATAGATTCTACAAAGAAAAAAATTAATTAAGCCATTCTTTTCAAATGAAAAATCAAAGTGTAAAGAAAAATATTGACTGGATATGTGTTATAATTTATAGCTCATTAGTGATTATGGGATGGCTCAATATCTTCTCATCATCATTATCATCTCCTGAAGACACTTATCAAAAACAGTTAATTTTTATTGCGTTTACAATTCCATTAATATTCATAATACTTGCTGTTGACGGAAAATTTTATGAAAAATACGCCAGTGTCATATATATCATTGGATTACTTTCGCTGGCGGGTTTATTTGTTTTTGGTAAAACTATCAAAGGACAAACCAACTGGTACTCATTTGGTTCTTTTGGTGTACAACCGTCAGAATTTGTAAAAACAGCTACCGCACTTGCTATAGCCAAATACATGAGTGATAGCCAAATCAATCTGAAAGATACCCAAAAACAATTTCAAGTCCTTTCCATTTTAGGATTACCAATACTTTTGATTGTACCACATGATCCAGGTAGTGCATTAATTTATACTATATTCTTAATTGTTTTATATCGTGAAGGATTACCAGCTTGGTACATTTGGACTGGATTCATTGCCATCACTTTATTTATTTTTACACTAGTATTCGAGCCACAATATGTTATTTTAATGGCTTTAATAGCTATAATTATAGTTTATTGGAGATCTAGATTAGCCAATAGAAATATCATCGCTAGTGGAATTATATTTGCACTTATTTCGGGTTTTGTTTTGTCCGTTAACTATGTATTCGAAAATGTCTTTAAACAACACCACCGAGATCGTTTCAACATCTTACTGGGTAAAACCGTAGATTTAAAAGGAATTGGATACAACACCAACCAATCTGAAATTGCTATTGGATCAGGCGGATGGTTTGGAAAAGGTTTTCTAGAAGGTACTCAAACCAAAGGAGGATTTGTACCAGAACAGCACACCGATTATATCTTTACAACAGTAGGTGAAGAATGGGGATTTATTGGTTCACTTGTTGTTATTGCATTATTTGTCACACTATTTCTGAGAATCATTTTTCTTGCCGAAAGACAAAAAACCAAATTCAGCCGAGTTTATGGATACTGTTGCGCCGGAATTTTATTCATTCACTTTTTTGTAAACATAGCAATGGTTATTGGTATATTCCCAACTATCGGGGTACCACTGCCTTTCTTCTCTTATGGAGGTTCCGGATTATGGGGATTTACAATCCTACTATTTATATTCCTTAAAATGGATGCTAACAAAGTTAATGAGTGGTAAAAAATTCCTGACTTGATATCATTGTGCAAACCAGGAATTAATATTCACATTCTTTTCTAAATCATTTTCTATTTTATCATCAAGTCTTGGAAAAAAATCAATTCCAGTCAATTTTTCTATTGCATCAACAGCAACTACATATTCAAAAATGGATTTACTACTTTTTTCATTAGGGATTAAAAAAGCTACTATTTTATAGTTTCCTTTCGAATAGTTAAGGGCTATTTTATAAAAATAATTTGGCACCACCACCTGTTCTTTACCTATAGTTTTCAAACTGCCTTTTATTACTCCTCCTGTAACAATTAGTAACCCATTATGCTTTACCGCCCAATAACGAAACTTTTGCTCTAAACGATTCCAAATACCCGAATTAAACTCATGCAACTGCGGACTGATATTGGATGTATAAAATGTATCATTATAAGCATTAATATCAAACTCCATATCGGCTGCTGGACATAAATGACCTTTATCATAACCTGAATTTTTATAATTCCTCCAGTCTGCTGATTGTGTTTGTACTTTAGGATCTTCTATAAAAAGTGGTCTCTTAAAATCACTATTACGAACATATTCTTTCTTCAATTCATAAGCTACCCACTCGGCCTGTTCTGCTTTTTCATTATAAGATAATGTGTAATAAGGATGTTCAATTATTTGAGATGTAGATGATTTTGGCAAAAAAAATCTCCAATCCTTATTAGTAGTTTGAATGTCTGCTTTGGTTTCCAAATCAGCTTCCGCTATATTAGAATTTTGTTCAATTTCTCTTTTTAGATTTTTACTCAATTCATTAACTATAAACCCAAACACAAAAGTTAACAACACAATAAAAAATCGATTTTTCATATCATTCTATTAAAATAAAAAACGCTCTGAAAATTGATTTAATTTTCAGAGCGAATCTAAACTATATTTTTTTCGTTTTTTAAGATTTAGCTAATTTTTCCTTTTTCATATTATTAGAAGGAAGTGTGTTTTTTTTCAAATTAACTCTCGTTTGTAAATCATCTAACACATTTAAAGCCTCTTCGATATAGATATCTTTAGACAAACTTTCATGCCAACGATCTCTTTTTTCTTTTAAAATATTATCCTTACTCATTTGATCAACCTCATATGGTAATGAAGTAAATTTTAAATCATTTTTATAATCAAAGACAGGTTTGAATTTTTTAGCTTTTTCTTCAATGGCTGTTTGTGATTTTCTAAACTTATCAATATTTAAACTATACTCATTTTCTTTGCTTCTGGCATCAATCCATTTAGCATTTTCGTCAATAAGTTTAAATTGTGGATTAGTTGCAATACGTTCTTTACTGTTTAAAATAGCTTTGTTAAAATTCGTATTATTATTCCACACATTATATTCAGCTGCATCGATTTTATCCCAAGGCATTGCATTTTCAACATCGCGTTCACCCATTTTTAAATAAGAATAACGATCAGGCATCACTACATCACTACTTACTCCTTCTAACTGGGTAGAACCTCCATTAATTCTATAAAATTTTTGAGTCGTCGTTTTCAATGCTCCTAAATCGCCTAACTCGTTACTACGAACAAACTGATTCAAGTCGATAACATTTTGTACTGTTCCTTTACCATACGTTTGTTTGCTACCAATGATTACACCACGTTTATAGTCCTGAATAGCCGCAGCTAAAATCTCAGAAGCGGAAGCAGAGAAACTATTCACCATTATTACCAATGGTCCATCCCACTCAATCTTTTTATCTTTATCATATAAAACTTCTTTTTTTCTTCCGGCAGATTTAATCTGGACAATAGGTCCTTGTTCAATAAACAAACCGGCAATATCTACTACTGTTGATAAAGAACCTCCACCATCATCACGAACATCTAAAACAATACCGTCAACCTTAGCCTGTTTCAATCGCTCAACTTCAAGAGCAATGTCTTTACCAGCATCTCTTCCATCTTTATTTTCAAAATTAATGTAGAATTTAGGCAAATAAATCACACCATACTTCAAGCCGTTTTTATTTACAATACTTGATTTTGCATAGGTTTCTTCAATCTCCACTACATCTCTGATAATTGAAATCACTTTAATGGTTCCATCAACTTTTTTAACCGTTAAACGAACCTCAGTACCTTTAGGACCTTTGATTTTTTTAACTACATCGTCTAAGCGCATACCTACCACATCAACAGGCTGATCATCACCCTGAGCAACTTTAACAATAAGATCACCAGCTTCCAATTGTTTTCCTCTCCATGCTGGTCCACCTGAAATCAATTCTGAAATTTCAGTATAATCGTTTTTCTTTTGTAAACGAGCACCAATACCTTCTAAAGTACCACTCATACTTACATCAAAACGCTCTTTTTCTTCCGGAGCAAAATAATTAGTGTGGGGATCAAAACGGGCAGTAATCGAATTGATATAAACTGAGAACCAATCATTACGATCTAAATCTTTCATGAATCCGAAATATTCATCCAAAGATTTAGAAGTACTTTCGCGGGTATCTTTTTCTAATTCCTCAAACGATTTTGGTTTAGCATCTTCTTTAGTAACTTCTTTTTTAGTTTCAACAGGAGCTACATTATCTTCACCATCATGCAAAGGATTAGAAATCAAATCTTGTTCTTCCTTAGTAAGTTTACCTTTATTATCCTGAATTTTTAAACGATCAGTCAAAGATGAAAGTGTTGTTAATTTTAACTGCTTTCTCCAACGCTCTTTTAATTCAGCAGCACTTTTAGCATATGGCGCTTTTTCATAATCAGTATTAAAGCTTTCATCGATAGAAAAATCAAAAGGCTTACTTAAGATATCTTTATATAAACCCTGACTTTCCTTCATTCTTTGCATCAAACGATCATAAGTTAATGAAAAGAAAGTCAAATCTTTATTCATTAATTCATCGTCTAATTCTAATTCGTATTTTGAAAACTCGTCGATATCCGACTGTAAAAAGAAACGTTTGGAAGGATCTAAAGCCTGAATATAATCTTTATAAACACCTTTAGAAAAGTTATCATCAATAGCCGAAGGACTGTAATGTCCTTTCTCAATTACAAATGCTAGTAATTCTAAAAGTAATTTATCTTTATCGGAATCAGCCTTAGAATCCGATTTCATTTTAAAAGCAAATAGTGTTACCGATAGAAAAACTACGGCAAGAAGTATTTTATAATTTCTCTTCATAAGACTAATAATAGTATTCATTCAATTTTTTAAACTAAGTTACGGGAAAAACTATGCTAACAATAATAAGGCTTCCATAATTTTTTGTTAAAGATATAAAATTGTTTTTTTCTTAATCCTAATAATCTGCTAACTGAATAAAATTTGTTTACTTTGTTTCATAAATATGATTTTTCATATCTAATTCTACAAAAATGAATCCAAAAAAGCCTCTAATTTTAATTACCAATGACGATGGCGTTTCGGCTCCTGGGATTAATGCTTTAATCGAAGTCATGGCTGAAATTGGCGAAATTGTAGTGGTTGCCCCTGACAAACCACAAAGCGGTATGGGTCACGCCATTACAACAAACGAAACCTTGTACTTAAACAAAATTTCTAATGAAGGAGACAGTATACACATTTATAGCTGTTCAGGAACACCAGCCGATTGTGTTAAAATTGCAACTAACGAAGTACTGAAAAGAAAACCTGATTTGTGTGTTTCAGGAATCAATCATGGCTCTAATTCCTCAATAAACGTAATTTATTCCGGAACTATGAGCGCAGCTATTGAAGCAGGAATCGAAGGCATTCCGGCAATTGGATTTTCACTTTTGGATTTTAACTGGAATGCCAATTTTGAAGAAATCAAACCTTTCATTCGTAAAATAACTTTGGAAACATTACAAAACAAGCTACCGAAAGATGTCGTTTTGAATGTTAATTTCCCAAAACTAAAAAAAGAAGAAATCAAAGGAATTAAAATTTGCCGTCAGGCTAAAGCATATTGGATGGAAAAATTCCACAAACGTCAAACGCCTCAAGGCAGAGACTATTACTGGCTTTCGGGAGAATTTGTAAATCAGGATCACGGAGAAGATACTGACGAGTGGGCCTTGAGAAACGGATACATTTCTATTGTACCTGTTCAATTTGACTTAACAGCTTATCACACCACCCAGCAACTCAACACTTGGAATTGGAACGAATAATCCATTTTTAAAACTTTAATTCCTAAAAAGGAATACCAAATTTTGATTAGCGATTTATAATTAAACAGCAAGAATGAAATACTACATTATAGCAGGAGAAGCATCCGGAGACTTACACGGTTCAAATTTAATGAAGGCCTTAATCAAGAAGGATCCTGAAGCTGATATCCGCTTTTGGGGAGGCGATTTAATGCAGGCTGTAGGTGGAACTTTAGTAAAACATTATCGCGAATTGGCTTTTATGGGTTTTGTTGAAGTGCTGTTTAACCTAAAAACTATTTTAAACAACATCAAAATTTGCAAAGAGGACATCCTAATATTCAAACCTGACACCATCATCTTTATTGATTATCCTGGTTTTAATATGCGAATTGCCAAATGGGCTAAAGAAAACGGTATCAAAACCGATTATTATATTTCACCACAAATTTGGGCATGGAAGGAAAATCGTATCAAAGCCATCAAAAGAGATGTCGACAAAATGTATGTAATTTTACCTTTTGAAAAAAACTTCTATGAAGACAAACATCATTATCCGGTGGAGTTTGTGGGACATCCTTTGATTGATGCTATCCAAAATCAAAAACCATTCGAAGAAGCTACTTTTAGAACCCAAAATAATTTAGACGAAAAGCCTATTATTGCCTTGCTTCCAGGCAGCCGTAAACAGGAAATCACTAAAATGCTTTCGGTAATGCTAAGCGTAGTGGATGATTTTCCGGATTATCAATTTGTGATTGCAGGAGCACCAAGTCAGGAATTTGCCTTTTACGAAACTTTTATTACCAATAAAAACATCAAATTCATTTCAAACAAAACCTATAATTTATTAAAAATTGCCCATGCTGCTTTAGTAACTTCAGGAACAGCAACTCTGGAAACCGCTCTTTTTAAAGTTCCGGAAGTAGTATGTTACAAAGGAAATGCTATTTCGTACCAAATTGCAAAACGCATTATTACCCTGAAATACATCTCATTAGTCAATTTAATTATGGATGAAGAAGTCGTTACTGAATTAATTCAGGATGAATGCAACACTAAAACCATAAAAAAAGAGTTATCTAAAATACTGAATCCAGAATACCGCCAAAAACTGCTGACTAAATACGATGAATTAGAGCAAAAACTAGGAGGATCTGGTGCCAGCGAAAAAACAGCACAATTAATTATTGCCGATTTGAATGCTTAAGAAAAATTTAAAAACACTTTGTATTGCCATCCTAATGGCTATTGTATTTACTTCCTGTAAATCCACTTCGGCAACAACGAATAAAAACAGACATCATCTGGCAGAACAAATTATCAAATCGGCTTCAGAAAACCTGGGGGCACCATACAGAAGTGCTGGAACAACCCGATCAGGTTTTGATTGCTCCGGATTGGTTTTTACAACATTTAATCAATTTGATATTAAATTACCCAGAAGTTCAGCCGAACAGGCAAAAGTGGGAACTGTTTTAGGAAAAAACATTTCGAAAGCACAAAAAGGAGATTTAATCTTTTTTAAAACCAATAACAGAAGTAAAATTAATCACGTAGGTATTGTTGTTGAAACCAAAGATGATGAACTTCAATTCATACATTCCTCAACATCCAGAGGTGTTATAATATCCTCAACCAAAGAAGCTTACTACGAAAGAACTTTTAGTCAACTCAACAGAATTTTGCCTTAAAAAAATATTTTATTCAGGAAAAATCGTACTTTAGAAACATGAAAGTACTACAATTTCCATTGGCAAGAATTACGGTTTGCTTCCTATTCGGAATTATAACGGCTTTTTATTTATTTCCAAATCCAAAACTAATTTTTGGATTACTTGTGATATTCCTAGTGAGTCTTTCATTTTTAGCCACTAAAAAAGATTCGAAGTTCAAATGCTACTTTGCAATAGTTAGCTATCTCACTTCTTATTTTATTGGAATGAGTAGCTTAATCGTTCAAACAGATTCTTTTCAACAAAGCAATTACTCACATCTGTTTGACAAATTGGATAAAGAAGTTTCGACAACCCTGGTCATTAGAGAGAAGTTAAAAAACAGCAAATTCAACTATCGTTACATCGGCATAATTCAGCAAATTGACAAACAAAACTGTAACGGACGTATTTTAGTAAGCATTCCCAAAAAACAATTTAAAGTATTTGAAACCGGCACAATTTTAAACATAAAAGGCAATATTCAACGCAATAAAAAACCAGACAACCCAAATCAATTTGACTATGGCGCTTATTTAAGTCAAAAACAAATTTATGCCCAACTCTACCCTGCAAATGCTACTATTAAGATAAGCCCGGAACCCAAAAAGGACATTTGGTACTATATTGCTAAAATTAATTCCCGGATAATTCATAATTTAGAAAAAACGGATTTCAACAACTCGACTTTGGCTGTCGCCTCAGCTTTGATTCTCGGACAACGACAAGATATTGCTCCCGAAATCATTCAGGATTATCAATATGCCGGAGCCGTACATATTTTGTCTGTTTCCGGTTTACATGTAGGTTTCATTTTCTTGTTTCTAAACTTCATTCTCAAACCAATTCCTAATACACAAAAAGGATCACTAATAAAATTAAGCATTCTATTACTTAGCTTATTCCTTTTTGCTTTAATAGCAGGACTTTCACCTTCAATTGTACGTTCAGTAGTTATGTTTTCCTTTGTTGCCATAGGTTTACATCTGAGAAGAAGTGTCAATATCTATCACACTTTATTAGTTTCAATGTTATTGATATTACTTTTTCAGGCATATTTTCTATTTGATGTTGGATTTCAACTTAGCTATCTTGCCTTATTTTTTATTGTTTGGTTCCAGCCCATTCTGGCATCTTATTGGAAACCGAAGAATAAAATCCTTAAATACTGCTGGGATATCCTTACGGTTTCTTTTGCAGCTCAAATAGGCACTTTACCACTGAGTTTGTATTATTTTCATCAATTTCCAGGGTTGTTCTTTATCACTAATTTGGCTGTTATACCATTACTTAGCATAATCATGTTTCTTGGGGTTGTAGTAATGACATTAGCTGCAACAGGATTTACAGCAGTTTGGCTGACAAAACCTTTAGAATGGAGTATCCTTTTCTTAAACAAAATCATTAATTACATTGCTTCTTTTGAACAATTCATCATTAAAGACATTCCGTTTAACTTTGTATTAATGAGTTGTTCTTACTTCCTGATTATTGCGGCAATACTTTGGCTTAAAAAACCTCAATTTAACAAACTCATCACAGTACTGCTATCGATAATTACATTACAGACAGCATTAATCTATAATCGATGGACAACTCAAAACCAAGAAGAATGGATTGTTTTCAATTCGAAAAGAAAAACCATAATCGTAGAACGTTTTGGTAAAGAAGTTTCTCTTTTTACCAATGACATTTCTTACGCAAAGAGTAAAGTATTAAATTCCTACTTGGTGGGTAATTCCAGTCATATACAAAAACAAGGAACAATAAATCACATGGCTTACTTTAAAGGAAATAAAATCTTAATCTTGGACAGCATTGGCATATTTCCAAAAAATTATAAACCCGATATTGTATTATTGACCAAAACTCCAAAAATTAATCTGGAACGCATGCTATTATCCTTAAAGCCAAAATTAGTCATCGCAGATGGCTCTAACTATAAATACATTTTAAAAAAATGGAAAGCAAGTTGTGAAAAACAAAAAATCCCTTTTCACGCTACTGCCGAAAAGGGATTTTTCCAATTAAATTAATTGAATTTATTTTTGATTCAAAATGCCGTTAGCCACTTCTAACCAAGCAACAGGACCTCCGGCAACATAACCTGTACTACCTAACCCTTTAAAATTTACTTTACCATCTTGAGATTGAGCAGTTGCAAACCAAACGGTTGGATAACCCTGAACACCAAAAGCATTTTGTAACTCAAAATTTTGTTGCTTAATAGCTTGAGTTTGGGGAACAGCTCTTGGATAATCTAATTCGACCAAAACAACTTTATCCTTAGCCCATTTTTTAAATTCGGTTGTCATCAAAACTTCCTTTTGCAAGCGAATGCACCAACCGCACCAATCACTTCCCGTAAAAAACAACAACAATGGCTTATGTTCTTTGTTCCCTACAGCCATCGCTTCTTTAACATCAGTATGCCATTTTAGCTCCTGTGCCTGAGCGGCTACAATACCAATGAAGAAAATCACAAATAGATATATTTTTTTCATACTTTTTTTTGTTAACTCTCCTCAAAGATAATGCCTATTTTTTATCTAACACCATGCATTAACTTTTTCATAATAGGATTCAAAGCAATCACTATTAAACCAGCCACGATTGGCACAATCGTAAAGATCAAAAAGAAAGTAGACAGTGAATATGTATTAGTTATATTTTCGATTTGCCCTCCAAGGACTGCTGCTAATTTGTTCCCTATAGCGATAGCTAAATACCACATTCCAAACATAAAAGCAATCATTCTGGCAGGAACCAATTTAGAAACATACGATAGTCCCACTGGAGATAAAAACAATTCTCCAAGCGTATGAAATAAATAAGCTAACACAAGCCAAACCATAGACACTTTTACCCCCGAACTTATTCCATATGCACCATATGCCAATAATCCAAAACCAATGGCCATAATAATTAATCCCAAACCATATTTTGTAGCTGCTGCAGGATTGTATTTACTATCCCAAAGTTTTGAAACAGTTGAAGCAAGAGCAATAATAAAGAACGAATTCAAAATAGAAAACCAACTCGGATCGATATCAGATGCCTCTTTACTAAATTCATTGTTAAGCATCCAAATAGAAATTCCCCAAACAATCAAAAAGGTTACCGCCAAAACAATAATAGATCCTGTAATTTTATTCCAAGTTTGTTTAGCCAACAGGAATAACACCCACGTGATAATCATTAATGGCACAATTGTCAATAAAGTATTAAAGGTATTAAAAAGAGTCAATGAAGTTCCTGACAAAGTTCTGTCAACATTATCTCTTGCAAAAATTACTAAAGAAGAAGCTCCTTGCTCAAAAGACATCCAAAAGAAAATAGTAAAAAAGGCAAACACAATTACTGCAATCATTCTATCACGTACAACTTTTGTATAGCGCATCAATCTTGAAATAACTAAATATAAAAATAAAGCTAAACCAACAAGTACAACAAAAATAGAACCATCCAAACCACTCACTGAAAAATCAAACAAGTTGATCCCGCCAATTTTTGATAGTGGATCATTAATAGCATACAACAACCCAATTATTGTTGAAAGCGCTATTAAAATATAATCAAATGTAGTATATGGATTTAATTTTTCTTCTGGGTTATCAGAATCTAATGTCTTAACATCAACAGATTTCTTATCTTTTTTAGGGCGGTCTCCTACCTTACCAAACAAAGGTTTTGCCATCCAAAACTGTAGTGTTCCTAACATCATAAAAATCCCAGCCAGACCAAATCCCCAACGCCAACCAAGATTAGAAGCCAAATAACCGCATAGCATCATTCCAAAAAAAGCTCCGGCATTTACTCCCATGTAGAAAATCGTATAAGCACCGTCTTTCTTTTCTGGAAAACTTTTATACATTTCAGATAAAATAGAAGTCATGTTAGGTTTAAAAAAACCAGTACCAATAACTAACAAACCTAAACCTACATACAACATAAAAGGCGTATCCATAAACATTGCCAGGTGGCCTAAAGTCATAACTATCGAACCTACTACTACTGCCCAACTATATCCAATGTACCTATCAGCAACGATTCCTCCAAAAATAGGAGTGATATACAATAACAGAGCATAAGTTCCATATAATGCACCCGCATTTTCTGCACTCCATCCCCAACCCGGATTAGCATCAGTAAGAGAAGCTGTTAAAAATAAAATCAGCAACACTCGCATACCATAGAAGGAAAATCGTTCCCACATTTCGGTAAAAAAGAGAACAAAAAGGCCTGCAGGATGACCCAATACATTTTGACTAAAAAAGTGATCTTTTGAATTTTGATTCATGTGTATTAATTATTTAATTCTTTATCAACGCCGTGCATTAATTTTTTTATAATTGGTGAAAGCAACAATAATAGTGCCCCAAATCCTATTCCTGTATAAAATAAATATTCAAATAAACTTAAATAGGTTTTTTTAGCTACATTAAAGTCTGCTGCTGTTCCATTTGAAGTATCTACCGAAGCAATATTAGCCAAAACAGATGCAATAAACTCCGAACTAGCCGTAGCTAAAAACCAAACTCCCATCATAAAACCAACAATCTTTACAGGGGATAATTTAGTTACCGCAGATAAACCTACCGGAGACAAACACAATTCACCACAAGTATGTAAAAAATAAGTAAGAATTAACCAAATCATAGCAACCTTACTCATTCCTGAAATTGAAATTCCAAAAACCAATGAACCAAACCCTAAACCAACAAATATCAAGGCAATGGCAAATTTTACTGCTGTATTAGGATTATACTTTCCTAATTTAACCCAAAACCAAGCAAAAACTGGAGCCAGTAAAATAATAAATAATGCATTAAAACTTAAAAACTGACCAGCAGAAAAAGTATGCCCAAATAACGTTCTATCTAAAATTCTATCCGCAAATAAATTAAGAGAGGTATAAGCTTGCTCAAACAATGCCCAAAAAATAACTGTAAAAACAATCAAAATAGTCAAAGCCAACAGCTGTTCTCTTGCTTTTCCATCTAACTGCGTAATACTAAAATAAATAATATAAATAAACGATATAGCCCCCGCAGCCATCAAAGAATAAGAAACTACCTCATGTCTTTGAACCATTTGCCAAAAAACCAAAGCAGATAAGACACTTAAAATATAAATAATCCATTCTGTGTTTAATCCGAAATACTTTTTCTCTAAAAGAGCAAAATCCTTAGGTTCGCCATTTCCATCTAAATACTTTTTACCCAAAACAAAAGTGATTAGTCCTAATGTCATCCCAACGCCTGCCGCTCCAAAACCATAACTCCATCCGTAGCTTTCACCTAACCAAACACAAACAATGGTTGCCAGAAAAGATCCTAAATTAATCCCCATATAAAACAAGGTAAAACCAGAATCACGACGCTTATCTCCCACTTCATATAATTCTCCAACTAACGATGAAATATTGGCTTTTAAAAATCCCACACCAACAATAATTAACGACAAAGAAAAATAAAAAATCTGCAAAGCTGTTTCGTCTCTGGTGATCACCCCGGTAACAGATTGCGTAGCTGCGTTACCCTCATATGCCATCCCTAAATGTCCCAAAACAAGCATTATGCCTCCAAAAATAATTGCTTTTCGAAATCCTAGATATTTGTCGGCGAGAAATCCTCCAATTACAGGAACAGCATAAACTAAGGCTGCGTAACTTCCTATTAACAAATTCCCACTGGAATCTGAAAAAAGATGGTAACGCGTAAGATAAAAAATCAACAATGCTTTCATTCCGTAAAATGAAAACCGTTCCCACATTTCTGTAAAAAACAATATTAAAAGTCCTTTTGGATGCCCAAAAAATTCTTTTTCTTTAATTACTAAATCACTCATAATTATAAATTTTCCCCGATAAATTTTGTCATTTTATTGAACAGTTGTATGCGTGTCATCCCACCATAAATACCATGATTACAATCAGGATAAATTTGAGAATCGAACTGCTTGTTAGCCTGAATAAGTGAAGTCATCATCTCCATTGCATTTTGCAAATGCACATTATCATCGGCACTACCGTGAATTAAAAGATATTTTCCTTTTAACTGTTTCGTAAAATTGATTGGTGAGTTATCATCATATCCGCTGGCATTTTCTTGTGGTGTATGCAAATATCTTTCGGTATAAACTGAATCATAAAAACGCCAATTCGTAACCGGAGCTACAGCAATAGCCATTTTAAAAACATCACTGCCTTTCAAAATACAGTTAGACGACATGAATCCTCCATAAGACCAACCAAAAATACCAATTCGTGTTTTATCGACATAAGGATAATTCCCAATAACTTTAGAGGCATCAATCTGATCTTCTACTTCGTATTTTCCTAGCTGTAATTGTGTTACTTTTTTAAAATCGGCACCTTTATAACCGGTACCTCTTCCGTCCACACATGCTACGATGTAACCATTTTGCGCCAACATCATAAACCAATAGTCGTTATAAGAATTCCAACTATTTTTCACTTCCTGAGAACCTGGACCTGAATATTGATACATTAAAACAGGGTATTTTTTAGTACTGTCGAAATCTTTTGGTTTAATAATCCAAGCGTTTAATTCGTTCCCTTTTTCGGTTTTTAATACAAAAAACTCTTTTGTTGGTAAATTATAAGCTTTCAAATAAGATGATAAAGCAGTGTTTTTCTGAATTACTTTTAACTCCTTTCCTGACTTAACTTCGTTTAAAGTATAAGCTGTAGGATTTGTTGCGCTTGAAAATGTACGAATATAATAATCGTAGTTAGGACTAAAAGTAGCTTCATTAGTTCCCGATTCACTATTTAAGGAAACTTTATTGTTTCCTTTTAATCCTATTTTATAAATACCGCGGTTTATAGAACCATTCTCGGTTGACTGATAAAAAATGGTATTTGTTTTTTCATCCAATCCATAAAAAGCAGTCACTTCCCAGTTACCTTTGGTAACTTGATTTTTCAACTGCCCTTTATTATCATAATAATAAATATGATTGAATCCATCATTTTCGCTAGTCCAGATAAAACTATTATCATTTAAAAAAGTTAGATTATCCGTAACATCAACATAAGCTTTATCTTTTTCATTTAAAACAACTTTCTTGGAGGCTGAATTTCCATCTATAAAAAGCAGATCTAAATTATCCTGATGACGATTCAAAACTTGAGCCGACAAAACATTTGCATCATTAGTCCATTTGATTCTGGCAATATAGAAATCATTGTAATTACTCAAATTTACTTTTTTCGTTTCTTTTGAAGGCACATCAAAAATATGCAACGAAACTTCTGAATTCTTCTCACCTGCTTTTGGATATTTAAAAGTGCTAACTGCAGGATATAACTCTTTATTGAAAATCGTCATGGAGAATTCCGGAACTTGTGATTCATCAAATCGGATGTAGGCTATCTTCTTACTATCTGCCGACCAATCAAAAGCGCGCACAAAGGAAAATTCCTCTTCGTAAACCCAGTCACAAATTCCATTAATAACTGAATTCTTCTTTCCATCAATTGTAATAGGCGTAGTTGCTTTGGAAGCAATATCATAAACAAATAAATTGTTATCTCTTGCAAAAGCTATCTTTTTACCATCTGGTGAAAAAGTAGGTTCCTGAATTTGATGGTCAAACAATCGCGTTAATTCATTTTTAGAAATATCATACAAATAATAATCAGCTGTAAAAGAATGACGGTAAATGGGACTTGAATTACAGGCTAAAAGCAGCATTTTCTCATTCAAATCAAACGTGTAACTATCTATAGCTGGTAATCCTTTATGATTTTTAGAATCAATAATAGTGGCTGATTTTTGTAAAGTAGCAAAATCATATAAATCAATTTGAGTGGACTGTGTCGCTTGATTATAATTTAAAACGGTGTATTGATTGGATTTTTTTAAGGAATGCAATTCATCCATTCCCTGAGCTCGAAATGCACCTCGATAAATAGATTCTACAGTAATTTTTTGTTGTGAAAAAGTGACACCACTTAAAAAAAACAGAATAAATACATAAAAATTAAGCTTCATAACGAGCGCTGTTTGAAATTTGAGCCAATATTAATAAAAAAAATACAATAAACTAATATTAAAGATAACAAAAATGCAACAATACGACTACATTAATAGAATTAATTGACAATAAAACAATAGCAATTAATTCTCGTAAACCGTATATTTGTACCTAATTACTTTATTTCATTCAAAATGAACAAAACCGTAGCAGGATTCTCTAAATTAACTAAAGAAGAAAAAATAAACTGGATAGCTTCGGCCTATTTTTCAAATCCGGAAAAAGCCGTCCAATTATTAAAAAAATACTGGAACAACGACGAAAAACTCCAAAAACTACATGATGAATTCATAGAAAACACCATTAGTAATTTCTATATTCCTCTAGGTGTTGCTCCAAATTTTCTTATCAATGGCAAATACCATACCATTCCAATGGCTATTGAAGAAAGTTCAGTGGTAGCTGCAGCTTCAAAAGCTGCAAAATATTGGTCAACAAGAGGCGGATTTAAAACAACTGTTATTAATACCGAAAAAATTGGTCAAGTTCATTTTCTATACAAAGGTGATATTTCTAAATTGAATTTGTTTTTTGCTCAAACTAAGGCCAAATTCTTTTCAGAAACGGAACATTTGACTAAAAACATGCAACAACGTGGCGGTGGAATTCTGGATATTACACTAGAAGACAAAACCACTTTATTAGCTAATTATTTCCAACTTCATGCTACTTTTGAAACCAAAGACAGCATGGGAGCTAATTTTATCAATTCCTGCTTAGAACAATTTTCGACTATTCTTAAAGCAGAAGCACAGGCTTATGAGCTTTTTACAGAAGAAGAAAAAAACATCGAAGTGGTGATGAGTATTCTTTCAAACTATGTTCCTAACTGTGTTGTTCGCGCAGCAGTTTCCTGTCCGATAGAGGATTTAGCCGAAAAACATATTGAAAATCCACAACTTTTTGCTGAACGATTTGTTCAGGCTGTCAAAATCGCCGAAGTAGAACCTTTCCGGGCAGTAACCCATAACAAAGGAATCATGAACGGAATTGATGCTGTAATTCTGGCTACAGGAAATGATTTTAGAGCTGTAGAAGCTGGTGTTCATGCCTATGCAGCTAAAGAGGGACAATACAGCAGTTTATCGCATGCTAAAATCGAAAACGGTATTTTTAGTTTTTGGCTTGACGTTCCATTAGCTTTAGGAACTGTGGGCGGATTAACCAGTTTACACCCTTTAGTAAAACTATCTTTAGAAATGCTTGAAAATCCATCTGCTAAAGAATTAATGGAAATCGTAGCCGTTGCAGGATTGGCACAAAATTTTGCTGCTTTGCGTTCACTAACCACAACGGGGATTCAAGACGGACATATGAAAATGCACCTCAACAACATCCTGAATCAATTAGAAGCCACAAACGAGGAGCGCCTTTTGGTACAAAAACACTTTAAACAACATACTGTCTCTCATAGTGGGGTAGTCAATTTTGTAGAAAGTTTGAGAAACAAATAAAAGTATTCGTAAAACATACCTATTCTAAAATGAATCCTCAAAAAACATTTTACAGTAACGGCAAACTATTAATCACCGGTGAATATTTAGTATTAGACGGCGCAAAAGCTTTGGCGTTGCCTACAAAATTTGGTCAAAACTTAACAATCGAAGAAAAAGAAAATTTAGAGATTTCGTGGACAAGTTACGACAGTGATGGCAGTATCTGGTTTGAAGAAAAAATTACCTTTTCAGAAATAACCAATCCTGTTGATTCCAAAGAAGATTCAATAAAACATACCTTAATCAAAATTCTTCATGAAGCTTATTTATTGAATCCTAATTTTATAAACCAATCCAAAGGTTATAGAATTACAACCGGATTGACATTCCCAAAAAAATGGGGATTAGGAACATCATCCACACTCATCAACAACATAGCGCAATGGCTGAAAATTGATGCTTTTGAATTATTACAAAAAAGCTTTGGCGGAAGTGGTTACGATATTGCCTGCGCCCAAAACAACACACCAATAATTTACCAATTAACAAATGGAAAACCCAAAGTAAAATCCATCAATTTTCTTCCTGATTTTACCGATAAAATTTATTTTGTTTACCTCAATAAAAAGCAAAGCAGTAAAGCAGCTATTGCCAATTACAGAAAAAACAAGACAAACAACACCGAAAAGAACGTTCTAAAAATAGACAAAATCACTCAGGAAGTTATCAATGCTAAAACTGCCGGATCAATGGCGCTTGCGATAGCTAATCACGAAGCATTCATGAGTACTATATTAGAAACTACAACTGCAAAAGAAGATTTGTTTTCAGATTTTAATGGTGAGATTAAAAGTCTTGGTGCCTGGGGTGGTGATTTTGTAATGGTTATCTCGGAAGTTAATCCAATTACTTATTTTACAGCTAAAGGCTTTAACACTATCATCCCTTACAAAGAAATGATTCTGGATTAAACTCCAAAAAAACAATAAAAAAAAAGTCCCGTTTTGATAGCAATCAAAACGGGACTTTTTTATGAAATTAAAATTAATCTATAAAACTAGAAGTTGAACTGTCTACGGTTGTCTTTGATGTCAGCAATATCTTTAAGAGCTGGCAATAATCTATTCACATCTCCAGCTGATTGCGCTTTAACCTTAGCAACATAAGGCGCTACATCTTTTACTGCAGGAGCTTTGACAACGCTGTTAGTTTTCACTACATAAACTCCTGTATTTCCTTCAATAGGAGCAGAAACTTTATTAGCAGCTAAAGCAAAAGCGCTTCCTACTACTCTTGGCTCCTGACCAACTCCTCCGTTCAACACAGGATTATCTAAAGTAACATTAACAGCTTGCTCTACTTTACTGCCTGTTGCTTTTGCAATAGCTTCAAGAGAAGAACCTGTCATTTTTGCTTTAAGCATTTCAGCTTTTTTAGCATTTTTCAATTTTGTTTCAACAAATGGTCTAACTTGATCAATTAGTGCAAAACCTGAATCGTCAATATTTTTAACTGTAGCAATAACGTGACCTACATTAGCAATTTCAAAACGTTTTACTGAACCCACTTTAGTATCACCTTCAAATGCCCATCTTACAATAGCTCTTTGATTCCCTAAAGCTCCAAAACCTTCGTCCATAGCTTTTACTGAAACCGCAGGAGTAACTGTTAATTTCATTGATTTAGCCACTTTCTCAAAATCATTTCCAGCTGCATCCATTTCAAATTTAGTAGCCTGAGTAAACACTTTATCCGAAGTAACTTCAGATGGCTCTAATTTTTGAGCTACCGTAGCTAAACGCACTCCGTCTTGCTTATCAGTAACTTTAATAATATGGAATCCAAATTGCGTTTCAACCAAACCAACTTTCCCAATTCCGTTATTGAATACAAAATCACTAAAAGGTTTTACCATTTGACCAGGTCCAAAATAACCTAAATCACCACCTTGTTGTGCAGATGAATCGTCAGAATATTGGAATGCTAACATCATAAAACCTTCAGGATTAGCATTAACCTGAGCTAAAACTTCTTCAGCTTTAGCTTTAGCTTCTTCTTTAGTTCTTTTTTCTCTTTGGTTAGGCACCTGAGCTCCTTCATAACTAATTAAGATATGACTAGCCTTAGCATTAACACCTAATTTTTTACCCAAAGATTTAGAAATACAATAGTAGTTACCAAAAACATATGGACCATAAACAGCGCCTGGTGCTAAATTGTACAATTGCTCAGCATCAACAGCAGGTAAATCTTTTTTAGCTACATAAGAAGAATCATAAGGAATATCCGAATTTGAATTTACAAATTCAATTGGATTAGCAGTTGTTCTAAATCCAGCTAAAGTATCATTTTTACCTGTAGTTTGATTGTAAACCACACTTCCAGATAACAAGCTAGTGATTTTAGCTTTTACTTCAGCAACATCTTCTTTAGAAGGTTTGTCTTCGATTAAAACATATTCTACTGAACGAGATTCGTCAGCTTTATATTTTTTCTCATGTTTTTTCATGTAATCTAATATCTCAGCATCAGTAACTTTAACTTCACTGTCTTTGATAGAAGAGAACAACGCGCCTACATATGAAAAATTAGCTTTATTAGCTTCCATTTCATATTTCAATTTTCCTTCAGCTTTAGTAGTGTAATTAGCTGCTTTTACAAGTGTATTGTAGATTTGGTATTTTGCATTCAACTCAGCATCTTTTTCTCTTTCTTTTAAGAACTCAGCCTGAGCAGGATTGGCTTTAAAATAATCTTTGAATTTAGCCAAATCAAACATTCCAGCTGCATTTAAAAACATTGGATTTTGACCAATATTTTGATCTGCTTTTAAAACTTCGATGATATGTTTTTCACCAACTCTTAATCCTAATTTATCAAATTCAGCAGTTAACAAAGCAACAGAAACTTCTTGTTCCCATACTCTGTTTGCGGCAGCGGTAGAAGTAATTCCCTGACCACTTTTCTCAACATTACTTACTTTAATTCTAAAATCTTCAAATGAAATATCCTTTCCATTGATACTTCCAACATCTTTTGAACTTTGACCAAAAGTTCCTTTCCCAATTAGATCTTGAATAACAAATGCAAATAGAGCAAATGCAATAAGTCCAATCATTAAAGCGGAACGCTGTCTAATTTTTGATAAAACTGCCATTTTTATTGTCGTTAATTTTATATTCAGTTTGCGAAAATACAATTATCTCGCTAATAACAATACAAGTAAGCTTTTATTTTAAAAGATTTTTCACTTTTCTAAAAAAATTACTCTTTTACCGTCATTTTCACTAATTCAATTTTTTTGTTTGTCGCTTCTTCAATCACAAAATGATAATTTCCAATGGTGATTACATCTCCTTTTTGAGGAATTTCTTTAGTAAAATCAACTATAAATCCGCCAAGTGTACCATAAGAATCACTTTCAGGTATTTGCAATTTATAATTTTGATTGAGGTATTCCACATCAAAGCGTGTCGAAAAAACATAGACATTCTCTTCTAACTCTTTTTCAATTAATTCCTCATCCGAATCATGTTCGTCTTCAATTTCACCAAAAAGCTCTTCGACGATATCCTCTACCGTAATAATTCCAGAAGTCCCTCCGTATTCATCTAAAACTACTGCTACACTTTTTCGCTTTTTGATAAGCAAATCCATAACATCTTTAATATAAATAGTCTCGGGAACATATTCTACAGAAATCGCTACTGACTTAATTTTTTTAGGTTTTTTAAACAAATCAAATGAATGCACATAACCCACAATTTCATCTAAAGAATTCTCGTAGACCAATATCTTCGAATAACCCGTTTCGATAAATAATGCTTTCAACTCAGCAACCGAATCAAATAAATCCACCGCAACAATCTCGGTACGAGGTGTCATAATATCTCTGGCTTTCACTCCGGAAAACTCTAATGCATTTTGAAAAATCTGAATTTCCGAATCTACTTCTTCATGATCTTCCACAGTACTCATTTGTTCCGTGATATAATTTCCTAACTCTACTTTTGAAAAATACAATTGTACCTGATCTCCTTCGGTTCTGAAAAATCTTTTTAAAATAAAATCAGAAACCCAAATAATAAAAGAAGAAACAGAATAAAATAATAAGTAAAAAAGATAAGCCGGAACAGCAAAAAACTTAATCAAAGAATTTGAATAAATCTGAAAAAAAACTTTTGGAAAAAACTCTGCTGTAATTAAAACAATTAAAGTTGAAAGAACCGTTTGAGCAAATAAATTAAAAAAATCAGAAAAAGGATAGCCTAAAGATTGCAACCATTCCATCAAAAGATCACCCATAAAAAAACCATAAACAACCAATGCAATATTGTTACCAATAAGCATTGCCGCAATAAATTTTGATGGTTTTTCAGTAAGCTTAGTTAAAATTTCAGAAACAAATCCCTCTTGTTTTTTTTCAATTTCTAAGTAAATTTTATTCGAAGAGATGAACGCAATTTCCATCCCCGAAAAAAAGGCTGATAGTATTAAACAAAGTATTATAATACTAATTTCCATAGTTTATGATTTGCGGTTACGATCCTGCATTTTCTTTGCAAATCGCCTTCTGAAGAAAAACATAAAAACACCCAAACCTGCAATCATAAGACTCAACATTGGCGTTTCATTTGGATCATTCCATTTTTCGACAGCATTGTATACAAAGAAAACTGAAAAAACTAAATAAATATAAGGTGTATATTTGAAATAACTCATGTGTATTAAATTGAAAATTATTCAGCTGTTAAAACTTCGCCGGTTATTCTTTGAGAATTTATTACTTTAAAATCCTTACTAAAATCAATCCCCTGACCGTTTGACGATCCTTTCAGGTCTGTAAATTTATATTTTTTCTCCGTAAAAAACCATTCATTTTTCTGGTCATAATACAACTGCTCCGTTTCAAGCATTTGCCCGTCCTGAGAAACAATTTTTACTTTTCCCTGCAAATCGATAATATTAGTCCTTTTATATGAAATCGCATAATTAGACGTGATACGTGTTTTTTTTCCTTTTTTATCATAAACAGTTACCACTACTCCTTTTGGAAATTCGGTAAAAGGAAAATCTACAACGGCATAATCCAACATTTTTGAACTAACTAATTCAGCTTTGATATAACCTGAATCTGTATATTTTAAATTCACATCATCTGCGTCACCCGTAGGCTTAAACTCAGCAATATTACTTTGCTGCACATTTTTGAAATTACTTTCACACCCAAAAAACAGAGTCACGGCAACAGCCATGACTACTATATAAAATTTATCTTTTTTGAATAAAAACATAGATAAGGTGATACTAAAAATATTGCGCTAAAGGATTAATCAAACTTTCTCTTAACAAACCATCTGTCATTGAATGAAAGTCCTACGCTCAATTTAAGATAATTTTCCTGAACTAAACCAGCTGCTGTGGTTCCACGTTTTCCCAATTCAACACCGATATTCACATTTGAAAAACTTCCCGTAATAGGCAATCCTAAACCTAAACTAAGACCTTTATCTTTAATAGACTGCGATTTAACAACCAAACCTGTTTCTTCATATTTCAAACCTGCTCTATAAACGATTCTTTTAAAATAACTTGTAAAAGAACTATAATTTGGAATAAAATAACCTCCTAAGCTGTATTTCATTGCCTTCTCATACGAAACATCAGATGCGGTATTATAACTATTAGCTAAATCACCTTGAGAAGCAGAAATCACTTGGGCTCCCACCAACCATTTCTTAGATTGCCCAATACCTAAACCAAATTTCAATTCACTTGGCAAGGTCAACTTTTCAGGGAATTTTTCTTCTTCAGCACTGTCAATAGCAGAAAAATCAATTCCGTTAGTTGTAGTTACCACAGACAGATTTCTGGTGTTATCCGAAGCTAATTTACCCTCTAACTTATAACTCAAACTACTATACAAACGCAACTTTTTATTAAGCTTCGCCTGATACATAGCCCCAAAATTAAAGTTTACTCCTGACAAATCAGCTCTATTAATTTCACGACTACCAGTACCTACTCCATTAGCAAAAGTCAAATTAGTAGTTTCAATTCGACCAAAATTATAATCAACATTAGCACCTAAATTTAAATTTGGCAACAACTTATAAGAAGCTCCAAAAAAAGCTTTATTCATACCTCCGCTACCATAATCACGACTACTGTTATCGCCTTCTACATCTGAAATAGAATTAATTTTATAACCTACAGAAGAATAAGGAATCAATCCAAAACTAACTCCTAATTTACCCATTGGCAATCCTACCGCCAAATAATCAAAAGTAGTCCTCTTAGCTTTCTCAGAACCACTATCATTTTTTAAATTGGTCATATTATAAGTTCCTCCAACAGTAAAAGTGGTCAACTTAAGATTTGAATAACTCGCCGGATTATCTAAATTAAGATGAATACTATCCTGTTCAACCTGAACACCTCCCATAGAACGACTTTCAATGGTTCCTTTAAATCGAACATCACCTATTCCGTAAAATGAGTATGGGGATGAAGTTCCTTCCTGAGCTAAGGATACTAACGAAAAAAGTAAACAAAGGCTTGATATAATTTTTCTAATCATTGTTGATTTTATATTGAAATGTTTGATTCAAACTCTCCAAAAGGAAATTTGAATTGGCAAATATGGTATTTTTTAATCGTTTAGCCAAAAAATCTGCATCACCACCCGTTAAAATTATGATAATATTTTTACAGAATGCCTTATATTCCTCTATAAAACCATCAATTTCATAGACCAATCCATTAACAACACCCGAATGCATCGAAGTTTGGGTTGATTTTCCGATAAAGGTTTCAGGATTTTCTAACGTCAATAAAGGAAGTTTTGCTGTATATTGATGCATCGATTCATATCGCAATCGCAATCCCGGAGAAATAGCTCCGCCCTGATACACATTGTTTTCATCTACAAAATCATAGGTAATGCAAGTTCCAGCATCTATAATCAATCGGTTTTGATGAGGATACAACAAAGTTGCTCCTGCTGCCAATACCATTCGATCGATTCCTAAAGTTTTGGGAGTTCCATAATTATTTACAAATGGAAATGAATCATCTCGAGAAACAAAATGCACTTTAATTCCTTTTTCAAATACCAAAAAAGCTGCTCTATCAGTATCTCCCACCGAAGAAATCACCAAATGACTTACTGCCTTATACTTCATTAAGATATCATTTATATTTTTCTGCAACTCTATTTTATCAAAAACAAAGCCTTCTAAAAGGGTATCATCCTCAAAAACAGCGGCTTTAATTCGGGTATTCCCCACATCAACGGTTACTATCATATTTTGATTTTTGGCAAGGCGAAGGTACGAATAGATTTTTTCATAGAAATGTTTTGGATATATTAAAAATGATTCTATATTTGCACCCGCAACATGCAAGGTACCTTAGCTCAGATGGTAGAGCAATGGACTGAAAATCCATGTGTCCCTGGTTCGATCCCTGGAGGTACCACAAAACCCGAATTCTTAGAGTTCGGGTTTTTTGTTTTTATAGGTTTTTGGAAAGTATAATGTGGATCAAGTTCAAAAGTTGGGGACTAAGCAAAAAGATTGGATAATCTGAATAGAAAAAAATCAATTTTTCTGACTCCTCTAAATTGACTTCTGAAAGCTTTTATTTTCGCATTAAAAGATTCT
>NZ_JBBYHU010000011.1:0-111159 GCF_038289905.1 Flavobacterium flavipallidum
CGCAGCAACTGGTGGAGCAGGCGGATATACTTATAATTGGACACCAGGGAACCCAACAGGAGATGGCACTACTTCGGTAACCGGATTAACTGCTGGAACATGGACTTGTACCGTGACCGATGCAAATGGTTGTACTGCAACACGTAATTTCACAATTACTCAGCCAACCGCTTTAGTGGCTACTGCATCTTCACAAACCAACATTTCTTGTAATGGTGGATCCAATGGAGCTGCTTCAATTAATACCCCAACAGGGGGAGCAGGTGGCTATACTTATAACTGGACACCAGGGAACCCAACAGGTGACGGAACAACTTCGGTAACCGGATTGACTGCCGGAACTTGGACTTGTACCGTGACTGATGCTAATGCATGTACAACTTCTCAAACGTTTACTATTACTCAACCAACAGCTATTAGTTTCACTATAACTTCGTTGCCGGGGTATGATTATAATACTTCCTATAGTCAGAGTGTAGTAGCAACTGGAGGTACTGGTTCGATAACTTACGCAGTTACTTCAGGCAGTTTGCCTTCAGGCTTCACTTTATCTCCTGCAGGGGTGATTTCAGGAACGTCTACGCAGGTAGCTGATAGTAATTTTACAGTGACTGCTACAGATGCAAATGCTTGTACTGCAACTTATAACTACACTTTAAAATTAAATCAAATACCAATTACAGTCACAGCTGATGCTTCTCAAGCAAAAGTTTATGGCTCATCAGATCCTGTATTAACTTATACTGTAACTCCTGCATTATTGACAGGTGATTCATTTACAGGTGCTTTGAGTCGATCTACAGGCGAAAATGTAGGTTCTTCTTATGCTATCAATCAAGGAGATCTTTCTGCTGGGAATAAATATTTGATTACTTTCGTTTCTAAAGATTTTACTATTACTGCTAAACCAATTACAGTCACAGCTGATGCTTCGCAAACAAAAGTATATGGAGCTTCTAATCCAGTTTATACTTATACGGTTTCTCCAAGTTTAGTAAGTGGTGATTCATTTACAGGAACTTTAGCAAGAACGGTTGGAGAAAACATTGGAGCTTACGCAATTAATCAAGGAAGTTTAAGTGCAGGAAGTAATTACAACATTACTTATGTTTCTAAAGATTTTACTATTACTGCTAAACCAATTACAGTCACAGCTGATGCTTCGCAAACTAAAGTATATGGAACAGTTGATCCAGTTTATACTTATACGGTTTCTCCAAGTTTAGTAAGTGGTGATTCATTTACAGGAGCTTTAACAAGAACGGCTGGAGAAAACATTGGAGCTTACGCAATTAATCAGGGAAGTTTAAGTGCAGGAAGTAATTACAACATTACTTATGTTTCTAAAGATTTTACTATTACTGCTAAACCAATTACAGTAACTGCTGATGCTTCGCAAACAAAGGTATATGGAGCTTCTAATCCAGTTTATACTTATACGGTTTCTCCAAGTTTAGTAAGTGGTGATTCATTTTCAGGAGCTTTAGCAAGAACGGCTGGAGAAAACATTGGAGCTTACGCAATTAATCAAGGAAGTTTAAGTGCAGGAAGTAATTACAACATTACTTATGTTTCTAAAGATTTTACTATTACTGCTAAACCAATTACAGTAACTGCTGATGCTTCGCAAACAAAGGTATATGGAGCTTCTAATCCAGTTTATACTTATACGGTTTCTCCAAGTTTAGTAAGTGGTGATTCATTTTCAGGAGCTTTAGCAAGAACGGCTGGAGAAAACATTGGAGCTTACGCAATTAATCAAGGAAGTTTAAGTGCAGGAAGTAATTACAACATTACTTATGTTTCTAAAGATTTTACTATTACTGCTAAACCAATTACAGTCACAGCTGATGCTTCGCAAACAAAAGTATATGGAGCTTCTAATCCAGTTTATACTTATACGGTTTCTCCAAGTTTAGTAAGTGGTGATTCATTTACAGGAGCTTTAGCAAGAACGGCTGGAGAAAACATTGGAGCTTACGCAATTAATCAAGGAAGTTTAAGTGCAGGAAGTAATTACAACATTACTTATGTTTCTAAAGATTTTACTATTACTGTTAAACCAATTACAGTAACTGCTGATGCTTCTCAAACAAAAGTATATGGTACATCTAATCCAGTTTATACTTATACGGTTTCTCCAAGTTTAGTAAGTGGTGATTCATTTACAGGAGCTTTAACAAGAACAGCTGGAGAAAATATTGGAACTTATGCAATTAATCAGGGAAGTTTAAGTGCAGGAAGTAATTACACCATTACTTATGTTTCAAAAGATTTTACTATCACTGCTAAACCAGTTACAGTAACGGCTAGTGCTTCTCAAACAAAAGTGTATGGGGCTTCAAATCCTGTTTATGCTTATACAGTTTCTCCAAGTTTAATAAGTGGAGATTCATTTACGGGAGCTTTGACAAGAGTAGCAGGTGAGAATGTAGGGGCGTATGCTATTCAACAAGGTACTTTAAGTGCTGGTACAAATTACACAATTACTTTCGTTAGTAAAGATTTTGTTGTAACTGCTAAGCCAATTACGGTTGCTGCTAATGCTTCTCAAACAAAAGTGTATGGTACATCTGATCCTGTTTATACTTATACGGTTTCTCCAAGTTTAGTGAGTGGGGATTCTTTTACAGGAGCTTTATCAAGAGCAATAGGTGAAGATGTAGGAGTTTATGCTATCACTCAAGGAAGTTTAAATGCAGGTGCAAATTACCTAATGAGTTATGTAGGTGCTAATTTTAGTATTACTAAAGCTAATCAGACTATTACTTGGAATCAGACATTAGAGTTAGGCTGTGATGCAGGATCTTCAAAAAATTTAACCGCAACAGCTAGTAGTGGTTTGCCAGTAAGTTATTCATCTTCTAATACTAACATAGCAACAATTTCAAATAGTGTATTGGCTGTTCATGATTATGGATTTACAACAGTTACAGCTTCACAAGCAGGAAACAATAATTATTTTCCGGCAACGGCAGTTGTATTGACAGTTACAAATAGTCAACCTAATCTAATTAGAAAACAGTTTGCAGATATTATATTCTTCGATAACAGTTCTAGACAGTTTGTGTCTTATACATGGTACAAAGATGGAGTTTTGGTTCCAGGACAAACTTCACAATATTATAAAGAAAACGGATTGTTAAATGGAATCTATTATGCTAAAGCAACTAGATTAGATGGGATGGTGGTTACTACTTGTCCTTTAATTTTGTCTACAACTATTGAAGATGAGTATATCAAAATTGCACCAAATCCAGTTAATCCAAATGCTAAATATGAACTTTTAACCAATGTTGCATCTTCAAAATTACAAAATGCACATATAGAAGTTTATAGTATGGGTGGAGTGCTGATGCAGGATGTTGTTACAAGTCAAAATGTAGTTAGCTTGACAGCGCCAATTGTTGAGGGGATTTATATTGTGAAAATGACTTTGTCCAATGGCAAGATTTTTACAAAAAACCTATTAGTTAAAAATTAAGAAATCACAAAGGCATTACATCCTCTTGATTTAAAGAGGATGTTTGTCTTAAAATAAAAAGAAATGAATTTTAAGATGAAAAAAACAATTTTAGGTTTGGTGTTTTTAATTTCTCAGGGAATTTCTGCTCAATTGTATGTAGGTGTTCAATCTGGAATTGGAAATATTCAACATGATGTAAGTGGAGTAGCAACAGCTAATCGTTTAGGAGCTGCTTTAAAAGTAGGCTATATTTATTCGTTAACAAGTCATATTGGAGTAGGAACAGGATTGGAATTTTCGCAATACAAACAAGAGGCTTCTTTCATGAACTATTCAGGTAAGTTAAGCAGTTTTGAGGTTGATCCTTCTACATCAGCTTTTCAGTATGAAGTAACAACTAGTGGTTATAATGAAAAACAAACACTTCATGCTTTGCAGATTCCTGTTTTCTTTCAGTATAAAACCAATATCAATAAAGGAATAGATTTTAATTTCAGAGCGGGAGCTAAATACTTTTTACCATTAAAATATAAGATTGATGCAAAAGCAGAATCTGTAAAGGGAACAGCATATTATCCGGATGTAAATTTATTTATTGATGATTTACCTCAATACGGTTTTGGAAGTCAGACTAATTATGCAGCAACGGGAGAGTATGACACTAAAGGAGTGTTCATGAGTATGTTTGAATTAGGATTTACATTTGATATGGGAGCCAAGAATTCTCTGTATGCCGCAATGTTTTTAGAGAATGGATATGGTTCTATATTGGATCAAAAAGACGATAAATCTTTTATTGGTTACAATCCAACTTCTGTTAGTGATAGAAAAGCGAATGGATTATATAGTAAAGATAAAGATGCTAAATTACGTCTAGTGGGCTTTGGGGTTACGTTGGGATGGAATTTTAAATAATTCTTATATAGAAATAATAAGAAAAGGTCCTGAGTAATCGGGACCTTTTTTGTTGAAATAATATTTTAATGATGTGCAATTGGATCTGGGTTGCCGTCAGGGTCGCCTGAAACATTTCCTGATGTGTGTACTGTTCCTAATAACAATAATCCACATACATGAGGGCTTGCCATTGAAGTTCCGCTTATGGTATTCATGCCTCCGCCTTTCCATAATGATTGAATGGATACGCCCGGAGCACAAAAGTCTACAGGAGATCCGAAATTTGAAAAATAGGCAAAAACATCATTTTTGTCCATAGCCGAAACGGTATAAATGTTAGTGCCATTAGCACTGGCAGGAGAGTAATTATTTGCGTCAGCGCCATCATTTCCGGCTGCGATTGCAAATTTAACTTTTATTGAAGCGTTAATAACCGCGTCGTTAAGTGCCGAATTTGAAGGTCCTCCCAAACTCATATTTGCTGCATCGCCTTCATTACCGTTAGCTCCTACATATTCTACTCCTGCAATAACACCAGAATAGGAACCGCTGCCACGACTGTCCAAAACCCTAACAGCTACAACTGTGGCTCCTGCAGCAACTCCTATTACGTTGATTTCGTTATTTATTGCTGCGACTGTCCCTGCTACATGTGTTCCGTGACCATTTCCGTCGTCAGGATTGTTTGCATCTTTGCCTCCTAAAAAACTTTTACTTCGATTAGTATCCACATTCAAATCGGGGTGATCTAAATCAATGCCGGTGTCTATAATCCAAGCGGTTTTTCCTATTCCGCTAATTCCGCCTCCTACACGGTTTATTCCCCAAGGAATAACTTCTGCAGCAGGGGTTGTGCCTCCTCCTCCAGGTCTTCCTTTTAAAATAGATAATTCAGGATTAAGTGTAATAATGTAATCTTGTTCTATAGATTTAACTCGGTCATCTTGTCTTAGATGTAATAATTGTTCGTCATCCAGTTGGGCTGCAAATCCACTAACGCCATAGCCATAGGTTTGCTGAATTTTGTCAGAAGTGAGTTTTATTGTGGAAAATCGGGCTACATAATCCTTTTTTAAGGACGCCATTCTTTCGGTGTATTTTTGATTGGCATATTTGCCTGATACATTTTCTTTCAATACGACAACATACTGACCTTCGATAGGTTCCATAGTATAATTGGCAAGCGGACTTAATTCTTTAACCTCGATTAAATCATTGTTTTGGCAACTTGTGATTAGGAATAAGGAAGGAAGAATGAAGATGAATACGCGACGAATTTGTAAGCTAAAGTTTTTCATTGGAATGGTGTTTAAAAGGTTTGGTTAGAGAAATAAAGTTAATTAAAAAATAATAGTTAAACAATTGTTAATGTGTTTGTTAGTTGGTTTTTGCTTGAATTCTTGTGAAATAGTTTTGTTTGTAATTTTTTTATGGCAAATAGTTGTAGAAATTAATGTTTTTTTGTTGATAACTTGACTTTAGATTGGCATTAAAAAAAACTAAATTTGAAATTCTTGATTTTTTATAGTGCTATTTTTTATAGTGCATAAAATCAATGGTTTATGTTGTTGGGATTTGGGGTTTTTAAATTTGGCTTTTTATAATTATGTATTTAATATTCGATACTGAAACTACAGGGTTACCAAAGCGTTGGGATGCGCCAATTACTGATACAGCCAATTGGCCAAGATGTATCCAAATCGCTTGGCAATTGCATGATGAAATGGGGCAACTCATCGAGCATCAGGATTATCTGGTAAAACCGGATGGTTTTAATATTCCCTATGATGCGGAGCGTATTCACGGAATCTCAACTGAGCTTGCAGAAGCCGAAGGAATCACTTTGGCTGAGGTTTTGGAGAAATTTAATATCGCTTTGGGTAAGGCCAAATTTATTGTTGGTCAAAATCTTGGTTTTGATGTCAATATTATGGGTTGTGAATTTCACCGAATGGCTGTGGATTCACCTATGGCATCCATGCCGGTTTTGGATACTTGTACCGAAGTGACGGCTAATTTATTGAAATTACCCGGCGGTCGTGGTGGGAAATTCAAATTGCCTACATTGACCGAGTTGCACGAATATTTATTCAACGTTCCTTTTGCGGAAGCGCATAATGCTACTGCCGATGTTGAGGCAACTACCCGTTGTTTTTTAGAATTAATTAAAAGAGAAGTTTTTACTAAGGAGGAATTAGATGTTCCGGCTTCTTATTTTCAGGAATTTCAGGCTAAAAATCCGCAGGAAATTCAGCTTATCGGGTTAAAACATATTAACCTGAAAGCGGCTTCGGATAAAATTCGTGAGCAACTTCAAAAAACAGAAGGCAATGTAGTACAGACGTCTATTTCTGATGAAGATAGAAAAGATTTTAAAGAGGCCAAATTTGCTCATTTACACAATCATACACAGTTTTCGGTTTTGCAATCAACTATTGGAATTGGTCCTTTAGTTGCGGCTACTGTAAAAAATAAATTTCCGGCTGTTGCGATGACCGATACCGGAAATATGATGGGAGCTTTCCATTTTGTGAGTGCGGTGATGAATCACAATAAAGGAGCTTCTGCTAAAAATAAAGCCTTAGTAGAAAGCGGAGAAGAACCTACAGAGACAGAAGTGAAACCTATTGTAGGTTGTGAGTTTAATATTTGTGAAAATCACAAAGATAAAACCAAAAAAGACAACGGATATCAGGTGGTGTTGATGGCTAAAAATAAAAATGGTTATCATAATCTGGCTAAAATGGCTTCGATAGCTTATGTGGATGGTTTTTATTATGTGCCTCGTATTGATCGTTCGGTAGTTGAAAAATACAAAGAAGATATCATGGTTTTATCCGGAAATCTCTACGGGGAAATTCCGAGTAAAATTTTAAATATTGGTGAAAACCAGGCTGAGGAAGCTTTGCTTTGGTGGAAATCTCAGTTTGGGGATGATTTTTATCTCGAAATCATGCGTCATAATCAGGAAGATGAAAACAGGGTGAATAAAACCCTGATTGAATTTTCTAAAAAACACAATGTAAAGTTAATTGCGACTAATAATACTTATTACGTAAACAAGGAAGATGCCAATGCACACGATATCTTGTTGTGTGTGAAAGATGGTGAAAAGCAAGCAACTCCAATTGGTCGTGGTCGTGGCTACCGTTATGGATTGCCTAATCAGGAATATTATTATAAGTCGGAGGAAGAGATGAAAAATCTCTTTGCCGACTTGCCGGAAGCGATAATTAATATTCAGGAAATTATTGATAAGGTCGAAATTTACTCTTTGTATCGTGATGTATTGCTTCCAAAATTTGAAATTCCGGACGAATTTAAAGTAGCCGAAGATTTGGCTGATGGCGGAGTACGCGGAGAAAATGCTTATCTGCGTCATTTGACTTATACAGGAGCAGAACGTCGTTACGAAGCAATTACAGATGAAGTTCGGGAGCGTTTGGATTTCGAGTTGATGACTATTTCGAATTCAGGATATCCGGGTTACTTTTTGATTGTACAGGATTTCATTGCCGAAGCGCGTAAAATGGGAGTTTCGGTGGGTCCGGGTCGTGGATCGGCGGCAGGTTCAGCGGTGGCTTATTGTTTAGGGATTACCAATATTGATCCAATAAAATATGATTTGCTTTTTGAGCGTTTCCTGAATCCGGATCGTGTATCCATGCCCGATATTGATATCGACTTTGATGATGAGGGTCGTGGTCGTGTCATGGATTATGTAATCAATAAATACGGAGCCAATCAGGTAGCACAAATTATTACCTATGGTAAAATGGCAACCAAGTCAGCTATTCGTGATACGGCTCGTGTACTGGATTTACCTCTTTTTGAAGCGGACAGAATTGCCAAACTGATACCGGCTATGATGCCTGGGAAATGGAATCTGGCTCGTTTTATTTCTGAGAGTGAGGATGATGTTAAAAAGGCGTTGAAGTCTTCGGAAGAATTTGATAGAGTTAAAGAATTAATTGCCATTGCTAATGAAGAAGATTTAGCAGGAGAAACCATTCAGCAGGCTAAGATTTTGGAGGGTTCGATGCGTAATACCGGAATTCACGCCTGTGGGGTGATTATTACGCCGGATGATATTACGAATTTCGTACCGGTTACTACAGCTAAAGATTCGGATTTATATGTGACCCAATTTGATAACTCGGTTGCAGAAAGTGCCGGATTGTTAAAGATGGACTTCTTGGGGTTGAAGACCCTGACTTTGATTAAAGACACCGTGAAATTGGTGAAATACCGAACCGGAATTGAACTCAATCCGGATAATTTCCCAATTGATGATGTCAAAACCTATGAGTTGTTCCAAAGAGGAGAAACAGTAGGGGTTTTCCAATACGAGTCGCCCGGAATGCAGAAATACATGAAGGATTTAAAACCAACGGTTTTTGCCGATTTGATTGCGATGAATGCCTTGTATCGTCCGGGACCTTTGGAGTATATTCCTTCTTTCGTTCGTCGAAAAAATGGAGAAGAAGAGATCACCTATGACTTAGATGCCTGTGAAGAATATTTGGGAGAAACCTATGGAATTACGGTATATCAGGAGCAGGTAATGCTTTTGTCTCAAAAATTAGCCGGATTTTCTAAGGGTGATGCCGACGTACTTCGTAAAGCGATGGGTAAAAAGCAGAAGGATGTACTGGATAAAATGAAAGGGAAGTTTATTGATCAGGCAGTTGCTAATGGTCATGACGAGAAAAAATTAGATAAAATTTGGACCGACTGGGAGGCGTTTGCGAGTTATGCCTTCAATAAATCGCACTCAACCTGTTATGCCTGGGTGGCTTATCAAACGGCTTATTTGAAAGCACATTATCCGGCTGAATATATGGCTGCGGTTCTTTCGAATAACATGAATGATATCAAGCAGGTTTCCTTTTTTATGGAAGAATGTAAGCGAATGGGCTTGCAGGTATTAGGACCTTCGGTAAATGAATCGTTCTATAAGTTTACGGTAAATGATAATTATGCTGTTCGTTTTGGAATGGGAGCGATTAAGGGAGTGGGTGCAGGAGCTGTAGAAACTATTGTAGAAAACAGAAAAAACGGATTGTATAAATCAATTTTTGATTTGGCTAAACGAATTGATTTGCGTGCAGCTAATAAAAAAGCTTTTGAAAATTTGGCGTTAGCCGGAGGTTTTGACTGTTTTGCAGATACACACAGAGCCCAATATTTTCATGATGAAGGAGATGGAATTACTTTTTATGAAAAAGCCATGCGTTATGGTTCTAAGTTTCAGGAAAATGAAAATTCGTCTCAGGTAAGTTTGTTTGGCGAGACTTCCGAAGTGCAAATTGCCGAACCTGTTGTTCCGCCTTGTGAGGATTGGAGCACGATGGAAAAACTGGCTAAGGAAAAAGAAGTAGTAGGTATTTATATTTCGGGACATCCACTGGATGATTTTAGATTTGAAATGAAATATTTCTGCAATGCCAAATTAGAAGCTTTAAAAACAATGGAAGCCTATGTGGGTAAGACACTAACCTTTGGTGGAATTATTAATAATGTACAGCATCGTGTTGCTAAGAATGGTAAAGGATGGGCTTCATTTGCTTTGGAAGGTTATGATGAAAGTTATGAGTTCCGAATTTTTGGAGAGGAGTATCTGAAGTTTCGTCATTTCTTTATTCAGAACAATTTTATGTTTGTGAAAGTAACCATAAAAGAAGGCTGGATGAATCAGGAAACAGGTAAGAAAGGAGAGCCTAGATTGCAATTTGTTGAAATGAAACAGTTGCAGGATGTGTTAGAATCTTTTGCTAAAAAACTCATTGTTTTGTTGAATATTAAAGATTTGCATCCTGATTTTATACATAGGCTAAGTCATCTTTTCAATGCAAATAAAGGAGATAATCTAGTTACGTTTGAGGTAATGGAACTTGAAAAAATTAAAAAATTAATTGAAGTTGCTCCGGTTGATGACGAAATTGAAGAAGTGGTTTTTGATGATGAAAATGAAGATGCTGAAGTAGCGGATGCTTCGCAAAGCAAGCCCGTGCAGGTTACAGAAGTGGAAGAAGTAAAAGTTGTGACCAAATTAAGTATGGTGAGCAGAAGGCTTAAAGTAAAAATTTCGAATGAATTATTACAGGAGTTAGAAAAAATGCAGGTGAATTTTAAATTGAATTAAAGTATTTTTTTTATAACCCGTTGGGTGAAATTATTAAAAACGTCAGTTCGAGTGTTTTTTGTGTAGTGAAACGAAACAAAAAATGTATCGAGAACCGTTTTTAATAAAATTTTTCTTGTTCTCGATACGATTTTCTACCGAAAATCACTCGAACTGACGAAAAATCACCATCAAAAACTAATTTCATCCAACGGGTTTTTTATAATAATAATTAACAATATATTAATAGCTAAAACTGATTTTGGTATGGTGTTTAGTAAGTATTTAATTTCTAAATTTGCATAGTGTTTAAGGAATTAAATACTTTAGATTATAAACTTTTAAATAAAGAAATATGGCATTAGCAATTACAGATGCTACTTTTGAAGAAGTAGTTTTGAAATCAGATAAACCAGTTATGGTAGATTTTTGGGCAGCATGGTGTGGGCCTTGTAGAATGGTTGGACCAATCATTGACGAGTTAAGTACTGAATACGACGGAAAAGTTGTTGTAGGGAAAGTTGATGTTGATGCAAACCAAGAGTTTGCTGCTAAATACGGAGTAAGAAACATACCAACAGTGTTGGTTTTTCATAACGGAGAAGTCGTAGGTAAACAAGTAGGAGTAGCTCCTAAACAAACTTACGCAGATAGTTTAGACGCATTGTTGTAATCGTAAGATTATGATGTATATGAGAAAAAGGTTTGGCGAGAGTCAAGCCTTTTTCTATTTTTAGCCTTTTAAAGTTCTTTAAATGAAAACAGTTAAATATTTATTTTGTTTTTTAAGTATCTGCGCATTTGCGCAAAATAATACGGTTGCTGATAAATTAGGAGTGCCGGGAATAGCTAAAGAATTAGCAGTGTATAGAAAACAACAACTTTCGGATGTGCATTATATGCTTTCTTTTGCTATACCTAGAAATAAAACAGAACAGATTCTGTCAAAATTGCAATTAGAATGTAAAGTTTCTAATTTGTTGAATCCTTTATTTTTAGATTTTAACGAAAAAAAAGAGCATCTAAAATCGGTACAGGTAAATGGTAAAATGATACCGGTTATGCATAAAAACCAACATCTGATCGTGTCTCCAAACTATTTGAAATTAGGAAAGAACACAATTACAATTGATTTCATTGCAGGGAATTTGTCATTGAATAGAAATGATGATTATTTGTATACTTTGCTAGTGCCAGACAGAGCCAGTACCCTTTTTCCTTGTTTTGATCAGCCGGATTTAAAAGCAAAATATACCTTGACCATTACGGCTCCTGGTGATTGGAAAGTGCAAACTGCTGCTGCGGTTGAAAAACAAATTCGTAAAGCTAATTCGATAACCTACAAGTTTAGGGCTTCTGATAAAATGAGTACCTATTTGTTTTCTTTCATTGCAGGGAAATTTAATGAGGTAAAAAAGAATCCTAGACATTTTGATATCACTATGTTGTATCGTGAAACTGATACGGCTAAAATAAAGGCATCAATTGATGAAGCGTTTAATCTACATGAAAAATCGCTTTCTTTCCTGGAAGAATATACCAAGGTTAAATTTCCTTTTCAAAAATTTGATTTCGCTACGATTCCTAGTCATCCTTTTGGAGGAATGGAGCATGTAGGTGCAATACAATATAAGGAGTCGAGTGTTTTTTTAGATAATAGTGCAACAAGTAATGAAAAACTCAGTCGGGCAAAATTAATCGGACATGAAACGGCTCATATGTGGTTTGGTGATTTGGTGACCATGAAATGGTTTGATGATGTGTGGATGAAAGAGGTTTTTGCCAATTTTATGGCTGCTAAAATTATGAATCCAGCTTTTCCGGAGATCAATCATAATTTACAGTTTTTATTAGCTCATTATCCTAATGCGTATGATGAAGATCGTACATTGGGGACACATCCTATTCGTCAAAACTTAGAAAATTTGAAAGATGCAGGCTCGCTTTATGGAAATATAATCTATAATAAAGCACCAATTATGATGCAACAGTTGGAGGTATTAATTGGTGCTGAAAATTTTCAAAAAGGAGTTCAAAAATACATTCAGCAATATGCGAATGATAATGCCGATTGGGATCAATTGGTTGCTATTTTAGATCAGGAAACTCCGGTTGATTTGAAACAATGGAGTAAGGTTTGGGTTAACGAATCCGGTAGGCCAATCATCAGTAGTACGGTAGAATATGATACAGCTAACCATATCAAAAATTTTGAAATCAGTCAGCGAGCCGAAGATGGTTCTGATAAATTATGGCCACAAACTTTTGAAATAGCATTGGTTTATGATAATGAAATCAAAGTGCAAAAGGTGGATTTGAATACTAAGAAATTGTCACTTAGTGCATTGAATGGTCTTTTAAAACCGAATTTTATTATTTATAATTACAATGGTTATGGATATGGCGTTTTTCCACTTAACGAGGCAGAAATAGATAAAATTGCATCTATTAAAGATGACGTAGCAAGAGCTGCTGCTTATATCAATTTAAATGAAAATGTTCAGGCAGCTTCTGTTGCTCCAACGAAGGTTTTAACTGTTTTGCTGAAAGATATAGCTGTTGAATCGAATGAGTTAATTGTACAGGAGTTGGCAGGGAATATTCGTGCTAATTTTTGGGATTATTTAACCATAAAGCAACAACAGCAATTTCAGAATAAAATAGAGGAAGGTTGTTATGCGTTGTTGCAAACAGATAAAACTTCAAATGTCAAAAAGATTTTGTTTAATCTTTTTGCATCGGTTGCTTATTCAGATTCTGGGAAAGAGCGTTTGTATGGCATTTGGAATAAAACAGATAAAATAGAAGCGTTGAGGCTTAATGAAGATGATTACGAAAAAATGGCCATGCTGTTATCTTTGTATCAACATCCTAAAGCGGTTGAGATCCTTGCTCAAACATTGGCAGAAACTAAAAATCCGGATCGTAAAAACCGATTGGAATTTTTAATGCCGGCGCTGTCCAATGATGTTGCTGTTCGCGATGCGTTTATGCAGTCGTTTAAAGATGAAAAAAACAGAGTTCATGGTAACTGGGTGATTACTGCGTTGAGTTATATGAATCATCCTTTGCGCCAGCAAAATGCGCAAAAAGATTTAAGACTGTGCTTAGACATGTTGCCTGAAGTACAACGAACTGGGGATTTGTTTTTTCCTAAAAGTTGGTTAAGTGTTACTATTGGTAATTACACTTCGACTTATGCTCTAGAGATTGTGGAATCCTATTTAAGTGAAAATCCAAATATGAACCCAATGCTTAAACGGAAATTGTTGCAGGCTACAGATGCTTTATACAGAGCGCAAAAAATAAAAAAAGACGAGCTATGAAAATAGAATCTCAAATAGGGAAAATTTCCAGTTTCCAACATTTAGAGTTGCTTGCTAATCAAGTGGTGGAAGGTTTTATTTCAGGGATGCACAAAAGTCCGTTTCATGGATTTTCGGCTGAGTTTGCCGAGCATAAAGTTTATAATACGGGAGAAAGTACCAAGCATATTGATTGGAAATTGTTTGCAAAAACCGATCGTTTGTATACCAAACAATTTGAAGAAGAAACCAACTTGCGTTGTCATATCATTATTGATAATTCTTCGTCGATGCATTATCCTAAATTGAAAACGACTCAAAATTTTTATGAAAATAAAATAGGTTTTTCTGTTTTAACTTCGGCCGTTTTGATGAATCTTTTAAAAAAACAAAGAGATGCGGTGGGTTTAAGTGTGTTTTCAGATACTTATGAATATTATGCGCCTGAAAAAGGAAGTGATCGTCATCATAGGATGGTATTAAATGCGCTGGAAAATTTATTGGATGAGCCAAAAGAGAAGAAAAGTACCGATACTATTACTTTTTTACATCAAATAGCCGAAAAGATACATCGTCGTTCTATGATTGTACTCTTTACGGATATGTTTCAAACTGCTGATGAAGAACGTTTATTGAGTGCCTTACAACATTTAAAACATAATAAACATAAAGTAGTTTTGTTTCATGTTACAGATGATAAAACTGAGCTAAATTTTGATTTTGATAATGCTCCACGAAAATTTATCGATGTGGAAACGGGTGAAGAGATAGTTGTTTTTGCTGATAATGTCAAAGAAGAATATGCAAAAAAAGCTAATGATTACATTAAAAAGCTAGTTTTAAGTTGTGCTCAAAACAAAATTAAGTACGTTCCGGTGAGTGTAAGGGAAAATTTTGAAAAAATATTACTGACTTATTTGATTGAAAAACAAAACTTTGGTTGATTCTTTGAAAAAATATTTATTATTTTTAATCAAAACACTTGTGTAAATAGAAATCTGTTGTATCTTTGCCACCGCAATAAAGCAGAGGTTTGGTAGTTCAGTTGGTTAGAATACATGCCTGTCACGCATGGGGTCGCGGGTTCGAGTCCCGTCCAGACCGCTAATATTGGGAAAGCCTTTCGTAACAGAAAGGCTTTTTTTTCCACTATACGGTATCGAAAGCTAGTTGTGTTGTTTGGTTAGCCTTAGTAACGCTAACCTTGGTTTAGTAGTTAGACCAATGAAAAGCTTTTCACTTAATTGTGAATGGCTTTTTTGATTTAAATTCAAGCTTAAAATAAGAATATAAAAGAATTTTGAAAAATTTCATTTTGCTCTTGTTTTTAAATAAAATTATATTGTATATTTGCACTCGCAATAAAGCAGAGGTTTGGTAGTTCAGTTGGTTAGAATACATGCCTGTCACGCATGGGGTCGCGGGTTCGAGTCCCGTCCAGACCGCAAATTTGCAAGAAAGCCTTTCTTAATCGAAAGGCTTTTTTTATTCGATTAATTTGAAAATATAAAAACTATTCCTCCTTTCTTTTTATCTTTAGAAAAATCAAAAAATCATTGTATTTTTATAAAATATTAGTCGAATTCAAAAACAAGGCCTTGAGGTATTATTACTTTTTTTTACTCTTCACCATATTCAATTCCTGTCAATACTTTGAAAAACAAGTGCCGTCAGAAAAAGAATTGTTGCAAAAGGAATTGAAGTCCATCAATTGGAAAGAAGTCGATGAGTATCCTTCTTTTGTGGATTGTGATAAACTAGATGAAAAAATCCAACGCCAGCAATGTTTTTTTGATAGTCTGACCCAACTAATACAGGAAAAATTACAGTTGGATACGCTTTCGGCTCTTTATCCGGAACTGGATACAATCGAGGTTAAAGTGACCGTTTTTCCTAATTCTAAAATGCAGTTTGAACCTCAGTTTCCTAAAGATTCGGTTGCTTATGATACTATTAAAATTGATAGTATTCTCCATGCCCGATTGATTAATTTTCCAAAAGTAAATCCAGCTTTAAAACAAGGAATTCCGGTAAAAACCCAATTTATTCTTCCGGTAATTATAAAAGTGGAATAGTTTTTTTGGAGCTATTTCCAGCTTTCGCCTTTATCTCATTCCGTTGCACTTCATGAGGATATCGGCTCTACCTGCCAGTCGGCAAACAGGTCTGGGCTAGGGATTAGGTGGTTTTTTAGACGAATATTAAAATCAAAAACGTCTGCCTTTCCATTCGTATTTTCCAGTTATGGAATACAAAGCGACACTAACACTGAAAATAGGATAAAGTAAACTACTCGCTAAAAAATAATGTATTTTGCTGTTTAAGAATTGATTTGTTTTATAAATCAATATATAGTCAATTAAAAATTTTGTAATTATTAAGAACAATAAGGAATAGAAATCTTCTATTCCAAACAATAAATAATAACTAATCAACAACAAACTACTATTTCCGGAAAACACTACCAAACCTAAAATTTTACCAAAATTACTTTGATAAGAACTCGTTTTTGATGCCCAGCGGACTCTTTGATAAAATAAGGATTTCCAGTCGTTTAAAGCTTTTGTAGTGACAATGGTATTCTCTGATTTTAGATAATGTACTTTGTCTGGAAATTTGGTGAGGGCTTTTTGCAAAAGAAAAACATCATCGCCGCTGGCAATAGTATCATTTCCTTCAAAACCATTTAATTCCAGAAAAAGTGATTTTTTATAAGCTAGATTTGCACCATTGCACATAAAACCTTTCCCGATGCCGAAACTACCGATAGTGGCTCCTTGTAAACTGGCTAAATCCAGTTGCTGAAAATGATGTAAAAATGAATTATTATTATTGTAGGTCACCGCTCCGGCTATCATGCTTGTTGCGTGATTTTGAATGTAATTATCTAAAGTTAAAAGCCAATTTTTATGGACAATACAATCGGCATCAGTGGTGATGATCCAATTGGTTTTTACCATTTTTATGGCGGTTGTTATGGCGTCTTTTTTTGGAGAATTTGAAATTCGGATATTGTTTATAACTGAAATTTGAAATTTGGAATTTGGAATTTGGAATTTATCTGTTGATGCATCATTAACCAAAATCATTTCAATCAAATCCATTGGATAGTTTAATCTGGAAATACTATCTAAAAGCAAAGGCAGATTCTCGGCTTCGTTTCGAAATGGAACTACAATTGTGAAGGCTGTTTTTGGTGTTAAGTTTAAGTCATCAAAAGTTTTTACTTTCGAAAATCCATAAACTAAAATTGAAATAGTTGTAAAGTAAATGGATAATATGATGATTAAAAAAAGCATTATGCAATTTTTTGAGTTTTGAAATTCAAAACATAGTAACTCCCAATTACAACTGGAATAACAACATTAAGAAACCACATGAGTGTGGCAATAAAAACGACAATCCACTCATTGACTCCCAGAATTCCAAAGAAATAAATAGCAACACTCCCTTTTACCGCAAAATCCAAAAATTGAAAAGTGGGTAGGGATGAAGCTAGAAAATACACACTGCTAATGGTGGCAATTAACGTGAAATAAGGTAAATCAACATCAAATGCTAAGAACAAAAAATAATACTGATGCGAAAAAACAAGGTAACGGCAAATGCCAAATAGCAAATTTTTTTGGTGAATCGATTTTGGAATTTCGTTAATCTTATGAATTAACTTTTCGATAGAATAACCTTTGATTGCGAATTTTTTTATCGAAAAAAGAAAAGCAAAAACAGTGCTTAAAATTCCAAACAATATCAAAACGGTTTTAGGTGTAATGATGTTGAAAAGCGAATTGAAATAAAGCAAACCAAAGATTCCAAAAATGATAGTGAGTATCATTTGAATTCCGTTGCAAATCAGGTTTAGGAAAACCACTTTTTTAGCATCCGATTTTTTAAAAAACAAAGCTTTTCCAGCATATTCACCTACGCCGTTTGGAGTGAAGAGTCCGGCTGTTAAGGCGGCTAACACTTGTTTTGTGGATTCTGCTGTATTAATTTTATGGATATGTTGCGCCATTTTGCCATTTTAGAATTTCAAAATAACGATTCAAAACACTCAGGCTCAGAATAAAAAGAATTCCTGAAACAGACTGGTTTTTGTGGAATATAACAGTGAATTTATTCCAGTCTAGTTTGTCGTTATTTGCTAGTTGGTTGTAAATAAAATAAAAGGCGCCACCAACAATCAAAATTTTGATTAGAAGTACAAGGAATTGCTTAGTTTTGTGAGGAATTGAAATCATTGGTACAAAGAAACGAAAACTTTAAACTTTGTACTTTAATCTTAGTAATAAATCTTTTGGCAAACGAACGCATCATATTAGGAATTGACCCTGGAACAACTATTATGGGTTTTGGTTTGATACGCGTTATCAATAAAAAAATGGAGTTCGTGCAATTGAACGAATTGCAATTGTCTAAATATGACAATCATTACCAAAAATTGAAGATCATTTTTGAGCGTACCATTGAGTTGATAGATTCTCATTGTCCGGATGAAATTGCTATTGAAGCGCCTTTCTTTGGGAAAAATGTACAATCGATGTTGAAGTTAGGACGTGCACAGGGTGTGGCTATGGCTGCTGGTTTGTCTCGTGGAATTCCCATTACGGAATATGAACCTAAGAAAATCAAAATGGCAATTACCGGAAACGGAAATGCCAGCAAAGAACAGGTAGCTAAAATGCTGCAACAGCTTTTAGGGTTAAAAGAATTACCTAAAAACCTCGATTCAACTGATGGATTGGCTGCTGCGGTTTGTCACTTTTTCAATTCCGGAAAAGTAGTGGCTGGTAAAAGTTATTCGGGTTGGGATGCTTTTGTGAAGCAAAATGAAGGGAGAGTTAACAAATAGTGGTCAGTATTCAGTATTCAGTCTCAGTACTGTAAACTGCGACTGTAACTGTAAACTAAAATAAATGTCAGGGATCTACATACACATACCTTTCTGCAAGCAAGCTTGTCATTACTGTGATTTTCATTTTTCGACTTCGATGAAGAAGAAAGACGAAATGGTTTTGGCTTTGGCCAAAGAAATTGTCATGCGGAAAAGTGAGTTTCTCGACTGCGCTCGAAGTAGCAAAGAAGAGTATGTTGAAACCATTTATTTCGGCGGCGGAACACCTAGTAGATTGTCTATTGCTGATTTGAAATTGCTGATGGATGCCGTTTTTGATAATTACAGCATTTCTAAAAATCCTGAAATTACCTTAGAAGCTAACCCAGATGATTTATCTGAAGAGTATTTAATTTCATTAAAGCAATTAGGAATTAATCGTTTGTCTATTGGGATCCAGTCTTTTTTTGAAGATGATTTGCAAATGATGAATCGGGCGCATAATTCGGCGGAAGCCAAAAAATGTTTGGAAATCGCCACTAAATATTTTGACAATATTTCGCTGGATTTGATTTATGGAATTCCGAATATGAGTAACGACAAGTGGAAACAGAATATAGAAACCGCTTTGAGTTTTGGTATCCTGCATATTTCGAGTTATGCTTTGACAGTGGAATCTAAGACGGCTTTGGATAAATTGATTCAAAAAGGGCAAATTGCTGAGCCTAAAGATGAGGTAGCTTCGGAACATTTTATGATTTTGGTGGAAACGCTTGAAGCAAACGGATTTGTGCATTACGAATTGTCAAATTTTGGAAAACCGGATTATTTTTCCAGAAATAATTCTGCCTATTGGTTGGGTGAAAAATACATCGGAATTGGACCTTCAGCACATAGCTATGATGGGATTTCAAGAAGTTGGAACATAGCTAATAATTCATTGTATTTAAAAAATATTCAGGATGATAAATTGCCCAATGAAACCGAAAAGCTTTCTGTTGAAGATCGTTATAACGAATATATTATGACAGGATTGCGAACCATTTGGGGAGTTTCTCTTAATAGGATAGAGATTGAATTTGGGCAAACTTATTTGGATTATTTGCTTAAACAATCACAGAAGTTTCTTAATGACGATTTACTTTTTATAGAAAATGAAGTCCTGAAGCCTACTCTAAAAGGAAAGTTTTTAGCAGATGGAATTGCAAGTGATTTGTTTATCCTGAATTAATTTCAGGATCTGTTCATTTTTAAAACAGATATTTATGGAAAAAGGATTTATATATATATTGACTAATAAAAATCATACTGTTTTATACGTAGGTGCAACAAAAATTTAAAAAAAAGAATTATTGTCATATTAATGGGACTGGTGCTGTTTTTACTAAAAAATACAACGCAACTATATTAATTTATTTTGAAGAATTTGATTCTTATCCCAATGGTTTTAAAAGAGAGAAACAATTAAAAAACTGTCACAAAGACTGAAAATTGAATTTAATAAAATTAGTAAATCCGGAATTAAAAGATTTATATTTGAGTTTATAAATGTATCTCATTGTGAGATGCTGAAATAAATTCAGCACAAATAAAAACAACAATTGGCAATTTAAAAGTCCTTTTTATAAACCATTTTATATAAATATGATTATTGTTTCCACCGATAAAAGCAAATTAGATATTCCTTTTATTCATGATTTTTTAAAAGATATTTATTGGGCGGCTCCCAGAACCATTGAAGAAGTACAGCTTTGTGTTGATAGTTCGTTTTGTTTTGGAATTTATTTGAATGAGAAGCAAATAGGTTTTGCCCGTGTGATTACTGATTATGTGGTTTTTGCTTATTTAATGGATGTTTTTATTGATGAAAAATATCGTGGGAATGGTTATTCGTCTTTGTTGATTGATGCCATGATGAAAGAACCAAAATTGCAATCAGTTAAAATATGGAGATTAGCTACTACCGATGCACATTTTTTATATCGAAAATTTGATTTTAAAGAATTGGCGAACCCAGAAAAATTAATGGAAAAAGTTTTGTGATGAATTTAGAGGAGTTTTATGAATATTGTATTTCTAAAAAAGGAGTGACTGAACATTTTCCTTTTGATCAGGATACTTTAGTGTTTAAGATAGGCGGAAAGATGTTTGCGCTTTCATCTTTAAAACAATGGGAAATTGGTAATCCTTCGGTGAATTTAAAATGCAATCCAGATTTGGCGAAAGAATGGAGAATTCAGTTTGAAGGGATTCAGCCAGGATTTCACATGAATAAAAAACATTGGAACACGGTTACTATAAATTCGGATGTTTCGGATGCTTTTTTAAAAGAAATGATTGAACAGTCTTATGTGTTGGTTTTTAGTAGTTTAACTAAGAAAGATCAAAATGAGATTGTAGCTTTAGGATAAAATAAAATCATTAATTGTTTAATTTTTAGGATTTTAGCTATTTTTTGCGAAATTATTGAGTAAAAATTACCAAAATTTGTTTTTTTAATTTAAATTCTTCATATTTGCGATGTAAACGTTTACATTATTCAAATTGTCAAATCTAAAAGCAGTAGCGGAGCATTCTCAGGTTTCTATAGCCACAGTATCTAGGGTTATTAATAACGATCCTAAGGTAAGTAAAGAGACTATGCTTAAAGTTCAGGCTTCAATTGCTGTTTTAGAGTACAAGCCAAATCGTGTAGCCCAACGTTTAAGAAGTACCAGCAAGAAAACTAAATTGTTAGGGCTGGTTATTCCTGATATTCAAAACCCTTTTTTCGTTGATGTAGTCAGAGGTGTTGAGGATTATGCTTATCAAAATAATTTTGCGGTTATGATTGGCAATTTTGGACAGGATGAAAAGAAGGAAAAACTGTATTTAGATATTTTGCAGTCTGAAAATATCGATGGTTTGATAGTTGCACCAATTCACGGAAAAGATAAAGGAGTTGAGAATTTAGTCAAAAAAAATATTCCGGTAGTTTGTATTGATCGAGGCTTGACTGATATTGATGTTGATGTAGTTAAAGTAGATAATGAACAAGGAGCTTTTAATGCTATTGATCATTTACTCAGTCTGGGACATAAGCGAATTGCTTTTATCTCAGGTAATTTTAAAATTCCAACATATATTGAGCGTTTGAATGGTTATAAAAAAGCCTTTGTTAAACACGGAGTTCCTTATAATGAAAATCTAGTTTTTGCAAGAGATACTGATTATAAAAGTGGATTTGAAATAGCCAATAAAATTTTAGAATTAGATGATAGGCCTACAGCTATTTTTTCAGGAAATAATCTGTTGACTTTGGGAGCGCTTGAAGCAATACATGCTAAAAGTATCAAAATCCCCGAAGAGATTTCGATAATAGGTTTTGATGATATGCCTTGGTCCATTTCGTTAAATCCGCCATTGAGTGCTGTACGTCAGCCAGGTTTTAATATGGGGCGAAAAGCAGCTGAAATGTTGTATGACAGAATTTTGAATCCAAATAGCAAAAAAGAAAAAGTTATTTTGGAAACAGAACTTATGATTAGAAAATCGACTATTCGTATTGAATAGTTTTTTTTATATCAATAAATGTAAACGTTTACATTTATTGATATAAAGTCTTTTTTTGTGATATAAAATTATTTTATAGTGGTTTATAGAAAAAATAGAGAATGAAAGAAATTGTAATTTTAAATCCTAATCGCGTTGTTTTCGGGGAGGGAAGTATGCAACGATTTGTCAATGATTTTATCGAAAAAGGTTTTAAACGTATGTTTTTATTAAGCATAGTTGAGCTAAGAAGTGTTTTGGCTCCTTTTTTAGATGAATTGAAATTACAAGGAATTGAAATTGCTACTGATGAATCGATAGTAGGAGAGCCTACTTTTGAAGATTTTAATAAAGTTTTGCTTGACGCAAAAGCATTTGGAGCCGACAGTGTTGTGGGTATTGGAGGAGGAAGTGTATTGGATGTTGCAAAATTAATTGCAGCTCAATTAAAGAATACTCAAACTTTAGATGAGGTCAAAGGAATAGGTAATCTTAAAGAAAGACAAATTTATGTGGCCTGTATTCCTACTACTTCTGGAACTGGTAGTGAGGTTTCGCCTAATGCTATTTTCGTAAACGAATTGGGAGAAAAAGTTGGAATTATTAGTCCGTATTTAGTACCTGACGCTGCTTATATTGATCCGGTTTTGACTGTTTCTTTACCAAAAAGTATCACTGCAGCTACAGGAATTGATGCTTTGACACATTGTTTAGAAGCTTATACTAATAAATTTGCCCATCCTTTTGTGGATTTATATGCCTTAGAAGGTGTTCGGTTAATTGCGAAATATTTAAAAAGAGCCTGTGATAATGGAGCCGATTTAGAAGCCCGAGCACAGGTGGCTTTAGGAAGTATGTATGGTGGCATGTGTTTGGGGCCTGTTAATACAGCTGCTGTTCATGCGTTGTCGTATCCTTTGGGGGTAGAATATCATATTCCTCATGGCTTGTCGAATGCATTGTTGTTGCCTTATGTCATGGAATATAATATTGAAGCAGATGCTAGTAAATACGAGCGAATCGCCGAAGTTTTAGGTGCTGAGAAAAAAGCAACTTCAAAGGAAACTGCTTTAGAAGGGGTAAAAATCATGAAGCAATTAATTGCCGATTGTGGTTTGCCACTTACGTTGAGTGAGGCCGGGGTGAAAGAAGAATCGATTCCTCAATTGGCCGAAGGAGCCATAAAAGTGCAACGTTTGTTGAAAAATAATATTAGAGAAATTGCCGTAGAAGATGCAGTTGCCATTTATCAGTCGGCTTTTTAGTTAGATATCATGAAAAATATAAAAAAGTATAATGGAGTAGTAGTTCCGATGGTGACACCATTTAGGACTGATTTGAGTATTGATCTGGATGCCGTTAGCAATTTAGTAAATCACTTAATCGATGGTGGATGTCATCCTTTTGTTTTAGGGACTACAGGAGAATCGAGCTCGATTTCTTTCGAAAGTAAAGTGGCCTTAGTTAAAAAAACAGTAGAAGCTGCTAAAGGAAAAGCTATGGTTTATGCAGGAATTTCAGGGAATTGTTTTCAGGAATCATTAGATCTGGCTAAGGTTTACACTGATTTAGGAGTGGATGTTTTAGTGGCTCACGTTCCCTATTATTATCCTTTGAATCAAAATCATATTTTGAATTATTTCCAACAATTGGCATCAGCAGTTGCATTGCCGTTGATTGTTTATAATATGCCAATGACAACCAATATGTCAATTGATTTAGAAACGGCTGATGAATTGAGTAAGCATCCTAATATTGTTGGATACAAAGAATCCGAAAGAGGTGAAGAGCGTATGACCAAAGCTATCGGATTGTGGAAAGACAGAGCTGATTTCTCTTATCTGTTAGGTTGGGCGGCTAAATCTTATGAAGCTATGAAATTTGGAGCAGATGGTTTGGTGCCAAGTACCGGAAATTTAACTCCTGAATTGTATAGTACTATTTACAATGCAGTGCTAGCTGGTGATGATTCTTCGGCAAAAGCAGCACAGGATAAAAGTGATGCTATTTCTAAAATTTATCAGGAAAATCAAGTATTGGTAAATGCTATTCCAATTCTGAAATGTTTATTGTCTAAAAACAATCTTTGTACAAAAGAAGTTTTATTGCCTATGATTGCTATTAACGAAGCTGATGAGAAAATTGCATTAGAAAAAATGAATAACTACGGAAACGATTTAAAAAGCTTAAACAGTATTTCATAATGGAAAATAATAAACCAATCTTAGGAATCACAATGGGTGATCCTGCCAGTATAGGGCCAGAAGTAGCTGTAAAAGCTTTGTTAGATTCAAAAGTTTATGAGGTAAGTCGTCCCGTTTTAGTGGGTGAAGCAGATGTTTTTGAGCAAGCTATCGCTTTTTGTGGTTTGGATTTAAAAGTAAATCGTATTTCAAAAATCGCAGAGGCCAAATTTGAAAAAGGTACTGCAGATGTTTTTGACTTAAATTATATGAATATCGCCGATTTAAAGATGGGCGAAATTACTGCCGAAGCAGGTGATGTGTCTTTTAGAACCGTAGTTAGAAATATCGAATTGGCCTTAGCGGGTGAAATTGACGGTACGGTTACAGGACCTATAAACAAAGAGTCTATCCAAAAAGCAGGACACATTTTTGCTGGGCATACCGAAATCTATGCGCATTATACCGATACCAAAAAATACGGAATGTTATTAGTGGAAGAAAATTTAAGAGTAGTGCATGTTTCAACACATGTTTCTCTTAGACAAGCCTGCGATTTAGTAAAAAAAGACCGAATTCTCGACACTATTTTTCTTATAGATGACGCCTGTAAAAAACTGGGTGTAGCTAATCCAAAAATAGGTGTAGCAGGATTAAATCCGCATGCTAGTGACGGAGGATTATTTGGTTGGGAAGAAGAACAGGAAATTTTACCAGCTGTTCAGGAAGCTTTAAAAAGAGGTTTTAATGTAGAAGGACCAATTCCTGCTGATACTCTTTTTCCAAAAGCAATTGGAGGTGTTTATGATGGTTGTGTGGCTATGTACCACGATCAGGGTCATATTCCTTTTAAAACAGTAGGTTTTAATTGGGATCAGACTAAAGGTCAAATGAAAAGTGTAAGAGGGGTTAACATTACCTTAGGGCTGCCTATTATTAGAACTTCTGTAGATCATGGTACCGCAATGGAAATTGCCGGTAAGGGTATTGCCAGTCCTGACGCGATGGTGCTAGCAATAGAGTATGCAGCTAAATTACATATAAACAAACAGCTCAATAATTAGTAGTGATGATAGCGGTTATATCAGATGATTTTACAGGTGCTGCCGAAATAGGCGGAATAGGTCTTCGTAACGGTTTTACCGTTACAATAGACACTAGCGTAAATACAGATTATGACTGTGATATTTTGGTAATTGCAACCGATACAAGATCTTTATGCAAAACGGAAGCACAAAAAGAAATTAAAAAGGTTACAGAAGAATTACTTAAATTACGCCCCGATTTTATTTATAAAAAAACCGATTCCTTGCTTAGAGGGAGAGTTGGAGATGAATTAGATGTGCAGTTACACGTTTCTGGTAAGAAAAAAGTATTGTTAGTTCCTGCTAATCCATCTCTGAATCGGACTATAGTAGACGGGGTTTATTATATAAATAAAATTCCTTTGATGGAATCGGGTCTTTTTGAAGATGAATTTGATCAGGGCTGTACTTCTAATGTTATTGATTTGATTGGTAATGATTATAAAGAGCAATCATTTTCGGTTTCATTGGGTCAGGAAATGCCTTGTGAAGGTTTTATTATTGGAAATACACCAACAAATGAAGATCTCATGGGGTGGGCTAGTGCAATAGATGAAACTGTATTGCCAGCAGGAGGTGCAGGTTTTTTTAATGCTATTTTAGCCAAAATTAAAAAGGAGGTTAAATCCAATACATTTAATTTTGGAAAAAAAGCCTTGTATGTATGCGGAAGTAATTATACCCCAAGTAGGGAGGTGGTTAGGAAAGTAAAAGAAGCGGGTGGCAGTGTTTTGTATATGCCTAAAGCCATACTTTGTGAAGAAAATGCAGAGCGATTAATAGTCGAATGGTCGGAGCAAATTAGTGATGCAATTGAAAAAAAAGATAAAATAATAATAGCTGTTGATACCTTAGTGTGTAAGGATCTAAAAGTTCTTTCAGAAAGGATAAGAGAAACATTTGCCAGAGTAATAAAAAAAGTGCTTGAAAAAGTACAATTGGAAGAATTATTGATAGAAGGTGGGGCAACAGCTTATTCTATAATTGAGTATTTAGAATATAAAAAGTTTTACCCTGAGCAGGAATTAGCGCAAGGGGTAATTAGAATGAGAATTGAGCAACAAAAAGAAATGTATTTAACCCTAAAGCCAGGGAGTTATCAATGGACTGAGTCTATCTGGAAATTTTAATCCTTTAAGTTATGAATGAATCATCATTGCATTTTATTGATTATTTAATTATTGTTTTATCTCTTGTTATTACTTTTTGGTTTGGAGTCCGATTCTCAAAAAAGAATACCAATACGGAACAATATTTTGCAGCAGGAGGAAATATTCCTGCATGGGCTGTTGGAATGTCCATATTTGCTACTTTAATAAGTAGTGTAACATTTTTGGCTTATCCTGGAGAAGGTTATAAATCCAATTGGATTCTTCTTATTCAGGGGTTTATGGTGCCTGTTGTTTTGTTATTTTCTATACGTTTTATTGTGCCTTTGTATAGAAATGTTATAGGTTTAAGTGCTTATGAATATTTCGAAAAAAGGTTTGGATACCTGGCTAGAGTCTATGGCTCGCTAGGCTTTATTTTTGCTCATTTTTCTAAAATGGGTTCAGTATTATTTCTTTTGGCTTTAGCCTTGTCTTCAATGACGGGAGTGGATACTTTAACTATAATTTGGATAATTGGAATTGCCATTGTTTTTATAACTCTCTTTGGAGGAATGGAAGCTGTAATTTGGTTAGATGTTATTCAGGGCTTTTTATTGATCTTAGGAGGAATCGTTGCTATTGCAGTTATTCTTTTAAAAACGGATGGCGGATTAGGAGCTATTGTAGATTATGCAGTAGCAAATGATAAAATAGGATTTGGACCTTATGATTTGGATTTTGTGAATCTTACTTTTTGTGTGATGGCTATCAATGGTATTTTTTATGCTATTCAAAAATATGGAGCTGATCAAACCATAGTGCAGCGATATCTTACCGCAAAATCAGATAAAGATGCTATAAAAGCCTCGATTTTAGGTATAGGGATTACGGTTCCTGTATGGATTGCATTTATGTTTATAGGTACGGCATTGTTTTCTTTTTATGGTTTGCATCCTGAGATTGCTTTGCCCGAAGGAATAAAATCAGATGCGGTGTTTCCTCACTTTATAACAACTCAACTGCCTCCAGGCTTAATAGGTTTGATTTTATCAGCATTAATAGCTGCGGCTATTTCCAGTTTGGATGCTGATTTGAACTGTCTAGCGGCTGTAGGTGTGGATGATTATTATAAAAGATTAAACCCTAATAGTTCAGGATTGCAACAACTTCGAATGGGGAAAATTTTGGTTGTAGTAGCTGGTTTGGCAGCTATTTTAATTGCCAGTTTTTATGTTTATGCTGGTGAAAATGATGGGATCTTGTCTACGGTATTTATGTTGTATGCTATCTTTTCAGGTGGAATTGCAGGGATGCTTTTGTTAGGCTTGTTTGTAAATCGGGCAAATAAAAAAGGATTGAGCGTAGGAATTGTGGCTTGTATTTTGTTTACAGGATATGCTGTCTTGACTTCCACTACAACAGGATCAGGTGATCAAAAACATCTTATTCTGGATTTTGGAGCATACAACTATACTCATCATCGCTATATGTTAGGTGTTTATAGTCATTTTGTATTGTTTTTTGTGGGATGGATTGCTAGTTATTTTTTTCCTAAAGTAGATGTGCCAAGTCATCTTACCTATTATGGTTACTTAGAGAAAAAAAGAAAAGGATTGGTCTAATTGCTAATTTATTTTAAGATAAGCCTTGGTTGTTTTTTTAAAAGACAATTAAGGCTTTTTTTATAAAATACACTTTTATACCTCTTTACCGTTCAACGACACTTTTTTTCCATTCGTCGACACTAAATACTGGATAATCGAATTAAAAAAGAAGGGCTTTGTTTTATTGAATAATTTAGTTAATAATTTATAAAAAGAACTGCAATGTCCAGATCACTTAATATACTTCTTATAGAAGATGATGCAATAGAAGTTATGAAATTCAACAGGGTTATAAAAACTCTAGAGTATAATCATAAAGTTATTGAAGCCAATAACGGTGAAGTTGCATTGGATATTTTAAAGGTAAAAGAGGTAATACCTGATATTATCGTTTTAGATTTAAATATGCCAAAAATTAATGGAATTGAGTTTCTTGGAATTTTAAAGAAAGACGATTATTTAAAATATATTCCAGCCATCATTTTGACTACTTCAAATAATCATACCGATGTGTTAGAATGTTATAAAATTGGTATTGCAGGTTATGTATTGAAACCTCTTAAATACGAAGATTACACTGATAGAATAAAAAAACTACTGGAATACTGGAGTGTGAATGAATTGATTTCTCAATAAAAAAAAGCTATGTACGGTGTTGTTAATAAATCTATCGAAGATTTAATAATTACCAACTTTGGAAAAGAGAAGTGGGAAAATATTAAGTCTCGTAGCGGTATAGATGTTGATTTTTTTATTAGTAGCGAGGCCTATGATGATTCCATTACTTTTAAATTGGCTCAGGCTGCTGCCGAAGAAATGCAAATGTCAATAGAAGAGGTATTAGTTGCTTTTGGGGAATGGTGGATTGTAAAAACTACTTCTGAAAAATATCCTGGATTAATGAGTGCAGGAGGTGTAAATCTAAAAGAATTTTTGTTAAATTTACCTGTGTTTCATAATAGAGTGATGTTGATTTATCCTAAATTGACTCCGCCTGAATTTAAACTTAGTCATATTGAAGAGAATAGTGTTCATTTACATTATTATTCGGCAAGACAAGGTTTGCAAGAATTTGTCAGAGGGTTATTGCAAGGAATTGGTAAATTGTACAATACTCCTGTTGGTATTGAGTTACTTGAAAATCGGCAACAGGGAAACACACACGATGTTTTTAAAATAAATTGGTAAATCATGCATAAATTGGAATTTAATTTTGGAGAGCTTAGTTTTAATAAATTTTTTCCATTTTTTATTCTAATTGATCCCAATTTATCAATTCAAGGTATAGGTAAAAGTCTAGCCAAAATTGCACCTCAGATTCAAATTACAGATTCTTTTTTCAATCATTTTTCTATCGTAAGGCCTTACCTTGAAGAGTTGTCGTATACTACTTTAGTTGAAAATCAAAATCAGCTTATTATTTTAAAACTTAAGAATGATGAAATTGTACTAAGAGGACAATTAGAATCATTAGATCAAAATTTGCTTTTTGTAGGAACACCTTGGTTTGTTTCAATGGAACAGGTTTTAGATCGTAAACTTACCATACACGATTTTGCCTTGAATGATCCCTTATTGGATTTACTTCATGTATTAAACAATCAAAACAATACTACTCAGGAATTAAAAGAGTCTCTTATCACTATAAAAGAACAAAGTAAAAGACTCGAAAATAAATCAGAAGAATTAAAAAGACTTTCACTAGTAGCCAGTACTAATGAAAATGGCGTACTTTTTACAAAACCAGATGGAACAATATTTTGGTGTAATGAAGCCTATATGAAATTAACTGGTTTTTCTAAAGAAGATGTTATTGGGAAAACGCCTATTGAAGTGGGGCGAACCGAATTTACTGATAGAGAATCATTAAGGACCATGGCTGAACTCTTTTTTGAAGGATCAATTTTTGACCTAGAAATTGTTCATGCTAAAAAAGACGGAACTTATTTTTGGACCAGAACAAAAGGGCAGCCTATTGTAGATAGTTTTGGAAATGTAACGGAATATTTTGCCATAATTGAAGACATAACTTTAAAAAAGCATTACGAAGAAAGTCTCAAAAAAGAAAAAGAAAAATATAGCAGTATTATTGCGAATATGAATTTGGGCTTGGTTGAAGTTGATCAAAATGAGAATATCATTCTGGCTAATAATAGTTTTTGCAAAATGAGTGGCTATACGCAGGAAGAACTCATAGGAAGAAATGCTCCTAAATTATTGAAAATTGATGCCGAAAACAAGGAGTTAAATACTAGAATTGAAAACAGAAAACAAGGAATTTCAGATACCTATGAGCTGAATGTAATTAATAAAAATGGTGAGAAGAGGCATTTGTTAATTAGTGGCGCGCCAAATTATGGAATCAATGGAGAAGTTGTAGGCTCAATAGGAATTCATTTAGATATCACTGATCAAAAAAAGCAAGAAGAACAACTGTATTTACTTTCTTTAATTGCCGAAAAAAACTTAAATGGTGTTTTAGTTTGTGATAAAATAGGAAGAATTGAATGGGCAAATTCCAGCTTTTTAGAAATGACGGGCTATTCATTGAATGAATTAATAGGTCAATATCCAGGTGCTTTATTAAATGGACCTGAAACAAATCCGGAGACTTTAGAATATTTAAAGAATTGTATAATAGAAGGCTTACCTTTTAGTTGTGAAATTAAGCACTATACAAAATATGGTGAAAAACAATGGGTAAGTATTAATGGACAATCATTGTATAATAAAGAAAATGAAATTATTAAATCATTTGCTATAATTGAAAATATTACAAGCAGGAAAGAATTAGAAGAACTGCGTGAAGAATTATTAGAGAGTTTGGCAGTTAGTAATAAAGAACTAGAAGATTACGCACATATTGTTTCTCATGATTTAAAATCGCCTTTGCGTAGTATTCATTCCCTGTTGTCTTGGATTAAAGAGGATAATGATAAAGAGTTTTCTCCGCAAACATTGAGTTATTTTTCTATGATTGAAAACAAAGTTGAGAAAATGGATTATTTGATCGAAGGGATTTTAACTTATGCCAAAATCGATAAAATACACATTACAAATGAAAAAATTGACAGTAATGAAATTATAGAAAATATTATTCAGATTATCGATATTCCGGAAAACGCCCAGGTTGTTATTAATAATAAATTGCCAATTATTAGAGGAGACCGCTTCAGGGTGCAACAATTATTTCAAAATTTAATTAGCAATGCTATTAATCATAATGATAAAGCACAATGTTTGATAGAAATTGATTGCAAAGAATCAAACGAAAATTATATTTTTACAATAAAAGATAATGGTCCTGGAATTTCTAAAGAACAACAGCAAGGGATTTTTACTATTTTTCAGTCTTATTCAAAAGATGAAAAATCTACCGGATTAGGACTATCTATCGTTAAGAAAGTGGTTGAAAGCTATCAGGGAGAAATTTGGATAGAAAGTGAATTGACAAAAGGAACAACGTTTTTTATAAAATTAAATAAGTAGTGTATGGAAATTGTACAGGCTTTTGTAGATGAGAATAAAAAATGGAGCTATCTCCAGGAAAATAAAAAACTAAGAAAACCGTTGGTTTTAGTTTTTGGAAACAGATATTTGTTAGAAAAGGAAGATATGATTGCTGAAATTAGAAAGGAATTTCCTTATGAAGACATCATTTTTGGTTCCAGTTCAGGTGAAATAATGGGGGAGAGTGTCAATGAGAATACCATTTCTGTTACAGCAATAGATTTTGATAAAAGTACTTTTGTAGTTCAAACCGAGAATATTTTAGCACATCACAAAGATGCTGCATTATTAGGAGAAGTATTGTGCAAAAAGATACCAAAAGAGGGGTTGAAACATTTATTTGTGCTTTCAGAAGGGAGTTTTGTTAATGGAAGCGATTTAATCAGAGGATTAGAAAAAGGAATCGAGATTTCAATTACCGGAGGAATGTGTGGTGACGATGCCCGATTTGAAAAAACCATTGCTTCTTATAAAGAAAATCCCAAAGAGGGGGAAGTTGTTTTAATTGGATTATACGGTGAAGATTTAGAAGTTTCATTTGCCAGTTTTGGCGGATGGATACCTTTTGGGCCGGCCCGAGTTATTACAAAATCAGAAGGAAATATTTTACATGAAATTGATGGTCAGCCCGCATTGAATTTATATAAGAACTATTTAGGCGAAAGAGCCAATGAACTTCCGCAAGCATCACTTTTTTATCCGTTAAACGTAACACCTGAAGGTAAAAGCGAACCCACTGTTAGAACCATTTTAGGAATTGATAATGAGAATCAATCCATGATTCTTGCTGGAGATGTGCCTGCCGGTGCTATTGTACAATTGATGATGGCATCAGTTGACGGAATTGCAGACGGAGCCTTAAAAGCAGCCGAAATAGCCATGGGAAAACGAAAAGAATCCCCTCAGTTAGCTATTTTAGTAAGTTGTATTGGTCGAAAATTGGTCATGAATCAAAGAGTTGAAGAAGAAATTGAACAAGTCAAAGAGATCATCGGTAATAATGCAGCAGTAACCGGGTTTTATTCTTATGGTGAAATGGCTCCATTTAATGAAAACACGAGTTGCGAGCTTCACAATCAAACAATGACTCTAACTTTAATTAGCGAATAATGAATTCACTTTTAAAAAGGCAAATAGCAAAACATTTAAAAAACGGAACTGCAGATATGGAAGTTTTCTTAAACGCCATAAGTGATTCGTATCTAAATTATGAAAATCAAATTGCTTTGTTACAAAGAGCAATGCAAATAAGTTCAGATGAACTTTTTGCGGCTAATAACAAATTAAGAGAGGAAGCCACAAGTTTGAAAGAGATTAATAAAAATTTAGAAGATATATTAAACTCCATGAATTTGTCGGTTTTGAAACTTTCTGAACAAAAAGATTTTGATCCTGTTGAATATATAAAAAATCAATCGCTTGAAATTGTTTCAATTAATAAACAACGTGAAATTCTTTTACAAAATTTAGAATTACAAAACCAGGAGCTCAATGAATATGCTCATATGGTTTCTCATGATTTAAAAGCGCCTCTCAGAAATATTGATACGCTTATAAATTGGGTTGTTGATGATAATAAAGATAAATTCTCCGAAGATTGTCTACAGTCACTAAATCTAGTATTGTTTAATGTAGAAAAAATGGATTTACTCATAAAAGGAATTTTAGATTATTCTACCATTGGTAAAGTAGAAACCGAGGACAGACTGGTTGATTTTAATTATCTATTAGATGAGGTCAAACGCATGGTTTTTATCCCAAAAAACATGGAAGTTGCTATAAGTACTGATATGCCTAAAGTATACGGAAACAGTTCCAGATTTAAACAACTTTTTCAAAATTTGATACAAAACGCCATTAACCATAATGACAAAGAGAATGGGTTAATTGAAGTAGGAGTGAAGGAAGCTGAAGCTGAATTTGAATTTTATGTAAAAGATAATGGTAAAGGAATTGCAGAAATTTATCACGATAAAATTTTTAAAATTTTTACAAAACTAGAAAACAATAATAATTCTTCCGGTATAGGCTTGTCTATAGTAAAAAAAATCATTGATTTTTATAAAGGAAAAATTTGGCTGGAAAGTCAGGAAAAAGTAGGTACAACTTTTTATTTCACCTTACCTAAAAAATAATGGAAGAAGCAAATATGAGCTACATTAATGAATTATCAGGAGATAGTGTAGCTTTCAAAAACCGAATCATTTCGATTTTAAAAGCCGAACTTCCTGAAGAAATTAAGCAATATACTGATTATAAAGAACAAGCAAATTATGACCAAATGTATCAAATGGTGCATAAATTAAAACATAAAATTACCGTACTTGGTTTAGAAAAAAGTTATTATATTGCAGAAGAATACGAATTAAATTTAAAGAATAAAACTACAAAATTGCAATCTGAATTTGAAAATATTTTAAAAGTGATGCAAGAATTTGTAATTCAATTATAATAGATGTGCTTATGAATTGCATAATTATTGACGATGAAGAAATGGCCAGAGCAATTATTGCTCAGTTTATAACTAAAAATACTGATTTAGTTATAGACGGTGAGTTTTCAAATGCAATGGGTGCAATCAAATTTTTAAATCAAAATGAAACCGATTTAATTTTTTTAGATATTCATATGCCTGATTTTACAGGTTTTGATTTTATTCAAACAATAAAAAATCCACCAAAAATTATTTTGGTCACTTCAGATAAAAACTTTGCCATCGAAGCATTTGAATACGAATGTATCGTGGATTATTTAGTGAAACCTATTACCCAAGATCGTTTTTTAAAAGCCATTCAAAAGGTATGTACGACTTCAACGACAACCTCAACTTCATTGTCTAAACCTTTAGAAACTAAAGTGCAGACAGAGGATAATAAAAATGAATTTTATATCAACATTGACAGGCGTTTAATCAAAATTGAAATAGCTTCCGTTAATATAGTCGAAGCCAAAGGCGATTATATTCATATAAAAACCGAACATAAGAATTATATTGTTCACTCTACTCTTAAAAAAATTGAAGACAAACTTCCAACAGATTTGTTCCTAAAGGTGCATCGTTCCTATATTATCAATACTAAAAAAATTGTTGATATTGAGGATAATAGCGTTTTGATAGGCAAAGATGTAATTCCAGTAAGTCGTTCTAACCGACCAGAATTAATGAAAAGATTAAATCTTTTATAAAACGTTTCATCATTATATTATTACCATTCGTCTACACTTAATTCGGGATAATCGAATATAAATTTTAAACTCGCTTTCTCATCCTATTTTTGATCTATACAAAAGGAAAAATAGTCATAAAAAGCGTTTGTTACATCAAGAGCAATTTATCATAGTTTTCAAGAGTATTAAAAAAACTACTGAAAACCCAATAATAGCTTATGAGTACAATTTTCTGTAAATGCTCCAGAGTGACCAATTGTGATTCCTTTAGAAAATTTTCCTAATTCAAAAGGAAAAAGTAGTTGTCTAATTAAATTGTTATTAGTTATGAGCTTAGATAAAAAAACAGGAGTAGTTTCGGGTACTTTTAATCCTTTTAATGATGAACATGTTTTGTTGTTTAAAGAAGCTAAAAAACATTGTGATTATTTGATTGTGGCGTTACAAGTAAATCCCGAAATGGAATCTGATCATAATTCGGACTCCTTAAACTTAGCAGAAATATTTCTTAAAATAAAAAACTTTGAAAATGTTGATGAAGTAGTTCCCTATGTTACTGAAAATGGATTAATCAATATTTTTCAAGATTTTAAAGTTGATGTTTACATCGATTTTAATGAAAATGATGAAGAAGATTTTCTAAAAAGGAATTTTTGTTTGAAGCATGGAATTGAGGTGTGTTTTGTCCCAAATCGGCCCACTGAATTGAACAAAAAATCAATGTCAGCTAAATTGAAAACTCAAAAATGTACGGCTGTTATATAAACATGATAAGGTAAAATTCCTTTTTGGTTATTGTTGCTCAAAAGTTAGCTCAAATAATTCATGAATTTTGTTGGAAAATCATTATTCGATTGACTGTAAAACACAACCCCATTTGAAGAGGAGAAATGGAAGTGGAAAATGGGAATAATTGTTATTTGAGTAACGAGAACTTAGATAATAAAGCATTCTCACTGATTAAATTAAATTTTAAAATATATACCACCAAAAACAAATTAATACACACTAACCGCACGACTAATTCAAACCCTAATTAGTAAACAATGCTATCATTGTTATAAGACTGTCTTAACCGGACAGTCTTTTTTTGTTTTAAAATAAATAGTAATAAACAATGATTGTTTTGCTATTGGTTTTAGACTGCAGGTTAAATACAAAGAGCCTATGTTTCATCTACAGTAAATTGCAATTCAACGAAAAACTTCACAAATAGCTTATAGACTTATGATATTTGTATCATCATTAACAACTAAATATTAAAGTTATGGCAATCGAAATCAAATACAACGGTGGTGTTTATGAAATTAAAGGTTTTTTGAATTCTCAAAATAGTGATGCGTTAACTTCCCATTTTGAAACTTTAATGCAACATTCAAAAGGAGTTGTAATCACTTTAAATAAAGTCTTGGATATAGATAATTATGCAGTTAAAAAAATTGTAGAATTGTATCAGCGAGCAATGTCTTCTGATCGTTTATTCTATATTATTGGGAGTGAAAACGCTAAGGTAAACCATCAGTTTGAAGCTTTGAATTCGGGTGAAATATTACTTTAATCACTTTTTGAAGAAAAAACTGTATTCTTAAAAAATAACAATATGAAGATTCTAATTGTAGACGATCAGGAACTAGTACGACTTCTGTTAGAAAAATGTTTGAAAGATATAGGATACGAAGTAACCACTGCTAACAATGTCTTTGATGCACTTGCTCATTATGATACACTTAGAACTCATCTTGTTATTACTGATATTAATATGCCAATGTTGATGGATGTTAATTCAACTGAATTGCCTTTTACTACAAATGACATAGAAGCTGGTTTAGAAATTGTAAAAAGCATAAGAAATATTATAAAACGCGATCACATTAATGAATCTCGAGTGAATACCGATGTAGATTTATTTTAAAAAGATTATAATTAGGAATGGTTGCTGTTGTAAAAAAGTCATTGAGTTTAGAAGTGAAATTAAAACAGATCTAAAAAGTTAATCCGTAAACTAATTATTGAAATATTGGATAAATAAGGCAGATTGCTGCGTATATAAATAAGTTGTTACATTTAGTTAGGAGAAAGGAGGGGTTCTTGCAAGAGAATACCTCCTTTTTTTGTTTGTAATTAATATACAATTTTATGTAAAAATGTTTTTTGTAAAGATTAAAATAATAAATTAGGCACTAAATAGGTTATGTAAATCAGAAAGTTAAATTTGAAGTTGTCAGAATAAAATTAAAATACAATGAAAGACCAAATCAAGAAGTTTTTAAACGAAGAACAAGATCCTAAGGCTATCGAAAAAATCACCTCTAAGCTCAATGACTTATTGATGAAGAATGAGGAAATTGGATATATTGGAGTACAAAAGAAACCCGCTCTTACTGTTTTTCCTGACAGTATCGTTTTGACCAATAAAAGAATCATCATCTGTCAGCCTAAGAATTTAGGACTTTCGATGGATTTTACTGATTATACCTGGGATCAGGTTGAAGGTACTTTTGTAAAAGAAAATATTTTAGGTTCTGAATTTTCTTTTTCGACCAAAACCGATTTGACCGTTTCTATTGATTATATTCCAAAGATTCAAGCCAGAAAGATTTATACTTTTGCCAAAGAACAATTGGATTTATTGAAACAAAATAATTCATCTATAGTTTCTTCAGTCACGGAAGAAGAAGTGGAAGAAATAGAAACAGAAGAAGTGACTAATTTTGCCGAAATCATTCCAGCTTCAGTTCCTGATTTCTCTTTAGAAAAAGAGGAATTTCATAACCCAATTCCGGTGGCTAAGGATAACGGATTAGCAGGACTTACACAGGATGAGTTATTTGAAAAATTACAGAATTACAAGAAATTACTCGATAATGGATTGATACTTCAAGGAGAGTATGATGCTTTCAAGAAAGAGATTTTGAGTTTGATGTAAACTTATTTTAAAATCCGTAATAAGCAAAGCCTTAGGAGGTTATTTTCTAGGGCTTTGTTTTTTTTGGTTTTTAATGTTTTCTCACCATTATTAAAGTGTTAATAAGTAAGTCTTTTTATATAAAAAGTAACAGTATCTTAATTTTTAATCATGGCTAAAGTAATACTGACGGTCTAGTTTTGCATCGTAAAAATTAAAAAACGATGAAAAAAAATTATTTAGTACTATTTCTTTTTTTAATAACACTAATGAGTTATGCACAAAAAGGAGGAGTTATTTCAGGAAAAATTTTAGACGCTGCAGATAAATTTCCTTTGCCGGGAGCAATGGTACAAATTGCAGGTCAAAATAAATACACCATTTCAGATGCTAATGGGCGATATGAATTTTTAAATGTAGTTCCGGGTTCTTATCAAATTGAAATCCGTTATATCGGATATAGTCCGTCAACTGACAATGCAACTGTTGTTGCGGGAAAAAATACAGTTGTTAATTTTAACCTTAAAACAGCCGGAACAGAATTAAACGAAGTTGTTGTTGGAGATGTTTTAAAAGGTCAGGCCAAAGCTTTAAGTCAGCAAAAACACAATAAAAATATTACTAACATAATCTCATCTGATCAGGTGGGGCGTTTTCCGGATGCGAATATCGGAGATGCTTTAAAACGTGTTCCTGGTATCACAATGCAAAATGATCAGGGTGAAGCCCGAAACATCATTATTAGAGGTTTAGCACCATCATTGAACTCTGTAACTTTGAATGGTGACCGTATTCCATCGGCTGAAGGAGATAACCGTAATGTACAAATGGATTTAATTCCGTCTGATATGATTTCGACTATCGAAGTCAATAAAACCTTAACATCTGATATGGATGCCGATGCGATTGGAGGTTCGGTAAATTTAATTACCAGGGCAACTCCAAATGGCGAAAGAATTTCGGCAACTGTGGCAGGTGGCTATTTGCCTATTCGTGAGAAAGCCTCTTATACTGCAGGATTGGTTTATGGAAATCGTTTTTTTAAAAACAAATTCGGAGCTGTAGTTAGTGGTTCATACAATAATGTGGATTATGGTTCAGACAACGTAGAAAATGAATGGACTAAAGATGATTTTGGTAACCAATTTTTACAAGCTGCCGAAATCAGAAAATACGACGTACAACGTATTCGTCGTAGTGCTTCGGTTGCTTTGGACTATAAATTTGATGCAAACAATACGATTTTTGCTAATGCGATTTACAATTGGAGAGACGATAGAGAAAACCGTTTCAGAACGACTTATGATGATATCGAAGCTATTTATGATGGGGAAGATATTATTGGCTTTGAAGGTCGTGTAAAACGTCAGACTAAAGGTGGAGTAGATAACAACCGAAACAAAGGAAGAAGATTAGAAGATCAAAGAGTTCAAAATTATTCCCTTCGTGGAGAACACCTAATCAATTCCAAATTAGACTTAGACTGGTCAGCTAATTATTCAAAAGCCAGAGAATACCGTCCGGGAGAGCGTTATATCGAGTACCGTCAAAAAGGATTAGATATTTTTCAGGATTTTTCAGAAAACAAATTTCCTTTGGTAACTTCAGATGGTGAATCATTAGATAAATTAAAATTTGATTCGGTTACTGAGAATACTGATGATACTTCAGAAAGTGAATTTGGTGCTAAAGTAAATATTCGTATTCCTTTTACTATTATTCCAACTGAAAAAGGAAGGTTAAGAACAGGTCTTAGATTGCGTATGAAAGAGAAAATGAGAAATAATAATTTCTTTACTTACGAATCAATCAATGATGATATGGCTTTATTATCGGATGTTCCAACTAGTTTTTTTGATGGAAAAGGATTTAATCCGGGGGATAAATATGTGCCGGGAACTTTTGCATCAGCTAATTTCTTAGGGAATTTGGATTTAAATAATGCGACTTTATTTGACAAAGAAGCTGACCCAGCCGAATATTTAGCAGTAAATTATAATGCTAAAGAAAATATTTACGCTGCTTACATAAGATGGGATCAGGATTTTAATGATAAATTATCGATGGTTTTAGGTTTCCGTTCAGAAACTACACGCATCGATTACACCGGAAATCGCGTATTAGACGAAGAAGAATTAGAAGGAGAAATCAATACAAAAAATACCTATACGAATGTTTTGCCAAGTATCTCATTGCAATACAATGCTACTGACAATTTAATATTAAGAGCTGCAGCAACTACAGCTTTAGCAAGACCTAATTATTATGCCTTAGCACCGTATGTAAATAATATTGCATCTGATAAGGAAATTACAGCCGGAAATCCGGATTTGAAAGCTACTTATTCCCACAATTATGATTTTATGGCTGAGAATTATTTCAAATCGGTGGGTTTACTTTCAGGAGGTGTTTTTTACAAAAGATTAAATGATTTTATCTACAATTATAGCGATAACCAATACACAGATGCAAAATTTGCTGCTGATTTTCCTAATCAGCTTAACCCAATCCCAACAGGTGAAAACTGGTCATTTGTACAATCCAGAAACGGAAAAAGTGTTGATGTTTACGGATTTGAAGTAGCTTTACAACGCAGGTTGGATTTCTTACCAGGTAAATTCTTAAAAGGTTTCGGAATCTATTTAAATTATACTTATACCAAATCGAAAGCGAAGGGAATAGCTGATGAAGATGGAAACGAAAGAGATAATGTAAGTCTTCCAGGAACTGCACCTCACATGTTTAACGGTTCTTTATCTTGGGAAAACAAACGTTTCTCTGCCAGAGTTTCTACTAACTTTGCAGCCGATTATTTAGATGAATTAGGTGCAGATAGCTATCAGGACAGCTATTATGACAAACAATTTTTCTTAGATGCTAATGCTGCTTTCAAAATCACGCCAAACATTCGTCTTTTTGCGGAAGCAAATAACTTAACGAATCAACCGTTACGTTATTATCAGGGAATTGAATCCAACACCAAACAGGTAGAATACTATCAGGCACGTTTTAATTTTGGATTAAAATTTGATTTTTAGAAACAAATACATTGGATGTAATTATTAAAAACGTCAGTTTCGAGAACCGTTTTTAAAGAAATTTTTCTTGTTCTCGATACGATTTTCTATCGAAAATCACTCGAACTGACGAAAAATTATCATCAAAAATTAATTACACCCAACGGATAACAAATAAATAATTTAAGATAAAGTTGGCAGGATAGTTTTATCCTGTCACTTTTTCGTTTAAAAGAAATAAAATGAAAACTATATATACCATTGTAGCTGTAACAGCAGCATTGACATTAAATTCTTGCGGAAGTTCGTTAGCACCTGTTCGCAAAGATGCTATAAAACCGATTACAGTTACGCAAAAAACAGCCCATGATACCGATGATCCCGCTATTTGGATAAATCCAACAGACGCTGCAAAAAGCATTATTATTGGTACAGATAAAGAAACAGATGGTGGCTTGTTTGCTTTTGATTTGCAGGGAAAAATTTTAAAAAAATCAATTTCTTTACAAAGACCAAACAATGTTGATATCGCTTACGGATTAATAATTAACGGTAAAAAAGTGGATGTTGCCGTAACTACCGAAAGAGAAAATAACAAAATAAGAGTGTTTAGTCTGCCGGATTTAGAACCTATTGATAACGGAGGAATTCCGGTTTTTGAAGGAGAAACAATGCGCGACCCAATGGGAATTGCATTGTATACTCGTCCAAGTGACAAAAAAATATTTGCTGTTGTAGGAAGAAAGAACGGACCTTCTGGAAGTTATTTATGGCAATACGAATTGACCGATGCCGGAAACGGAAATGTGGGCGGTAAAGTCGTTCGTAAATTTGGAAATTACAGTGGCAAAAAAGAAATAGAAGCAATTGCGGTGGATAACGAATTGGGAACTATTATTTATTGTGATGAGCAATTCGGAATCAGGAAATACAAAGCCAATCCGGATGAAAACGATAATGCGGAGTTAGCGCTTTTTGGTCAAAATGATTTCAAGTCCGACCATGAAGGGATTGCTATTTATAAAAAAGAAAATGGTAAAGGTTATATTTTAGTATCCAATCAGCAGGCGAATACCTTTATGGTGTATCCAAGAGAAGGTGTAAATGGGAATCCCAATAGCTATCCGTTACTATCCGAAATTCCAACATCAACCATAGAATGTGATGGAGCTGATGTAACCAGTGTAAACTTAGGAGGAGCATTTCAAAACGGACTTTTTGTTGCGATGAGCAACGGCAGAACTTTTCATTATTATAGCTGGAATAGTATTCAGCAGTTGATTGATGCAGCTAAAAAGTAAGTTGTTTTATCTTTTTGAACTCCTGCAAGGTTTTTAGAACCTTGTAGGTCTGTTTCTATAAATTTAAATACCTACAAAGTCTTTTATAAAAATCAATAGAAATGGCTTTTAAGCCATTTTAAAATTAAAGTTTTCCATAGGCTTTAGCCAAAATCTAAATAAGGATTTGGCTAAAGCCTTTTGTTTTGCAAATTATCATCATCTGGCGAAAGCCAGACGCAATTGAAATAAACTGTATTTTTTGTAAGATTTATTTATATATTTGAAAAAATAAAAGTCTGACGTTTGTCAGACCTATCCACCCAAAATTAGGGTGATAAGTCTGATTGTGTCAGTAGTATAAAAGAGTTATAAGCCATTTTAAAAACCGACACCACGAATGAAAAACAGCATATTTATTTTTTTACTTCTACTAACAACATTAACAGCTTGCGGACAAAAGAAAATGGAACAGAAATTTTTTACTTGGGACAATTTTGTTGACGGTTTTGGCAAAGAAATGGTTTCTGCCGAAGACGTTTTTGATAATATGGTAAAAAGCGGACTTAAAGACAATTGCTTAACCAAAATGGATTTCACTTTCATCTCTGACAAAAAAGAGAACTTACAAAAACTTGGAGAATTTATTAAATCGCATTATCCATACAGTGTTCAAGAAGTAAAGAAATATGGAAAATTATGGGAAATAAATGGAGAGACAAATGAAATTCCAATGACAGCGGACAACCTACTTTATTGGGGTTTAGATATGTATAAACGAGGTTACGAGTTTGACGCAAAACTTGACGCTTATGGTGGTCCTTTTGACCCGAAAGACCAAAAATTCCCTGAAATTGACTCTTCAAAAGCAGATTACTATTTTGACAAAGGATTAGAATGCTACAATAATGGAGATTTAAGCGGTGCAATATTTAATTGGACTTTGACAATCCAAATTGACCCAACAGACCCAAATGCTTATTATTCAAGAGCCATAGTCAAAAACGAACTTTACACTTGGAAATCTGCACTCAAAGACTATGATAAAGCAATAGAAATTGCTCCGAAATTTGTAAGCGCTTTAATAAATCGCGGTGGTCTTAAAGACGAAAATGGAGATTATCAAGGAGCAATTGCTGATTATGAAACAGTTTTAAAACTTGACAAATTAGACGCAGAAGAAATACAACAAGCTTATTTTAACTTAGGAAACACATACTATAACCTAAATGACAAAAAGAGAGCTTGTGAAAATTGGAATAAAGCATTTGAAAACGGTGCGGAATATGCAAAAGAACGAATAAATGAACATTGTATATAAGAAAAACTGCCCAAAACAGCTAGAGTTTCCCCGCTCGTGCGCGAATCCTTTCGCGTTCGATCCTAATAAAAACAACTAAAACCACAAAACCCGAAACTTTCCAGTTATCGGGTTCTGTGTTTTATAAAGTTTTCTTTTGTTTTTCTAAGAAATTGTTGGATTGCATTTCGAGTAAATCAGAGGCATTTTTTCGTTGCAAATCATATAATTGCTTGTCGTTAGCAATGTCAGCATATACTTTATCGTGCATTTCAGCGCTTGTTTTTACAAGTAAACTGCGTTGGTATTTATCCTGTTCTAAAGTTGTTTTTAAAGCGGTTTCTAAATCTTCCAATTTGAAATCGTATTCACCTTTTGGTGATAATAGTTTCGCAATAATAGGTGAAGTTTCAATAGCAAGGAATAACAGCATAATGAATACAGATGGCAATGAGGGTAGTTTGCTCAAAGCATTAATTCGTGCCATCAAACCATCAAAACCATCAATGATGGGTTGGGTTTCGGTTACTTTTTTATCTAAATCGGCTTGGAGTTGTTTGTTTAGCAGTTCTTTTTCAGCAATTTTCGCCAAATTGTTTTTTCGAATAGTATCTAATTCGGCGGAAGCCAAATTATGCTTAGCAATTTTTTCCTTAAAAACAGGACCTTTACCCAGTTTCATCGTGCCTTTCGTTCCTTCGGCTTCTGCAATATAAGTTTCGTATAAGGCGTTGACTTCTTTTTCTTTTTTGCTAATTTCTGATTTCAAACTGTCGATGTCCGCCTTGTTTTTGTCCAAATCCGTTTTGAAATAATTGGCTACTTCTTTTTTATTGTTCAAAGCCATGGCGTTTTTTTCTTTCAGCAAAACCGTATTGATTTCTTTTTCGAAAATTTTAATTTCTAAAGGTTTTGAAATTACGATAGCAATAATTATAGCCAATACAATACGTGGACTTGCCTGCAGCAATTCGCTTTTAAAACTTTCTCTTTTCCGAATGGTAGATACAATAAATCGGTCGAGATTGAATATGAGCAAAGACCAAACGATTCCAAAAGCTATAGCCGGATAAATACTCTCAAATACCGTAAACAGCGCATATGCACTTGCCAAAAAAGCCATAACTGCAGTAAAAAATACGGTGGCACCAATACCTACATATTTGGTTTGTTCCCCTTCAGAGCAGCCTTCAAGAAGGTTTTTGTCAGCTCCAGAGCAGAGGATGAAAAATGATTTTAACATGATTGATTTTTTAGCTTTGTATTGATTACAAATTTAACGCCAAAAAATGAATATTGGTGTAAATTATTGATATGTATTTGGTTATGGTGTTTTGGGTGAGAAAAGTTGTTATTGTTTTCGATGATAATTTTCGTGTGTCCTTAGCTTCCGCAGTCGAGTGTCAAATGTTTGAAGAATGCGTAAAAAGAAAAGTTGTTTGAGCGATAGCGAAATCGAAGATTCGTGAATACCAAAAAATAAATATTAACTCATGAACAGTTCTTTTCTTTTAGCATTCGAAAACTAATTTGACCGACGAGAAAGCGCAAGACTTGAAATCGAAGATTCATAAATACCAAAAAACAATAATAAAGTATGAATATTTTTTTGTTTCTTTTTTGATCAAGCAAAAAAGAAAATTAATAAATCTAATTTTTCTCTCTACTTCATTATGCGAAAAAAATTACCATTGGTATTTTTATTTAAAAATGGTTCTCGATACAAATTTTCAGAAAAAGCTATGGCATTTTCTGAAAATTCACTCGAACTGACGTTTTGATAATTTCATCCAAAAAGTTATTTCAAAATTCCGGAGCGCCTTCTAAAATTTCATCATTTGCATAAGATTCAAATTTTGCAAAGTTGGCTTTGAATTTTTGTGCCAATTCTACAGCTTTAATATCATACAAATCTTTGTCTTCCCAAGTGTCTCTTGGATTTAAGATTTCGCTAGGTACATTAGAACAACTTTGTGGTTTTGCAATTCCAAATACTTTATGGTTTTCATATTCCACATGGTCTAATTCTCCATTCAAAGCAGCGGTTATCATAGCGCGTGTGTATTTTAATTTCATACGGCTACCAGTTCCATAAGGACCTCCGGTCCAACCGGTGTTGATTAACCACACTTTTACGTTAGCTTCTTTCATTTTTTTGCTTAACATTTCTGCATACCTTGTTGGGTGCAACGGCATAAATGGTGCTCCAAAACAAGCTGAGAAGTTAGGTTGAGGTTCTGTTACACCTGCTTCAGTTCCTGCAACTTTAGCAGTATATCCTGATATGAAGTGATAAGCTGCCTGGCCTGGTGTTAAACGGGCAATTGGAGGCAAGATTCCAAAAGAATCTGCAGTTAAGAAAAAGATATTCTTAGGATTTTGTCCTATAGATCCTGGTTGGATATTGTCGATATGGTCAATTGGGTAACTCACACGAGTATTAGGAGTGATAGAAATATCAGTATAATCCACTTCATTAGAAGCTTCTTTGAAAACAATATTTTCTAAAAGCGCTCCTTTTTTAATGGCTCTGAAAATATCCGGTTCGTTTTCTTCGCTTAAGTTCACCACTTTGGCATAGCAACCTCCTTCAAAGTTGAAAACGGTATTTTCATTAGTCCATCCGTGCTCGTCATCTCCTATTAGTTTTCGGTTTGGATCAGCAGAAAGCGTGGTTTTTCCAGTTCCTGAAAGTCCAAAGAAAATTGCAGTTTCACCATCTTTGCCCACATTAGCACTACAGTGCATAGGAAGCGTATTTTTGAAAACAGGTAAAATGAAATTCAAAGCCGAAAAAATTCCCTTTTTCATTTCTCCTGTATATCCTGTTCCTCCAATAAGGGCTACTTTTTTGGTGAAATTTAAAATAGCAAAATTTCCTTGTCTTGTTCCGTCAACAGCAGGATCAGCTATGAAACTTGGAACACAAATTACGGTCCATTCCGGTGTGAAATTGGCTAGTTCATTTTCGTCAGGTCTTAAGAACATATTGTAGCAAAATAAATTTGCCCAAGCCGTTTCTGTTACAACACGAACATTTAAACGGTAATTAGAATCGGCACAAACATAAGAATCTCTTACATAAACATCTTTGTTAGTAAGATAGGAACATACCTTGTTGTATAATTTGTCAAATGCTTCCGGTGAAAAGGGAATGTTGATATTTCCCCACCAAACTTCATTTTCCGTAATAGCATCTTTAACAATAAATCGGTCTTGAGGCGAACGACCTGTAAACTCACCTGTATTGATGGCTAAAGCTCCTGTTGAAGATTCGATTCCCTGACCTTTTTCAATGGTTATTTGATGTAATTCATCAGCGCTTAACTGATAATGAACGTTTGCGTTTTCGATTCCGATATTTTTTAACGAAATCGTTTTCGTGAAAAGAGTGCTATTGTCCATAGTTCTTGTTTATGTGTTTTGTTTTTAGTACTACAAAGGTAGCTATTTCAACACTATTGAAGTTGTAAAAAAATCAATTTTATGATTTTTTGTTAAAAAAATGCGTAAAAAATCGAGTCCATGAAAGAATTAGCAATAAACCACCTATAGGTGTTACGAATCCAATAATTTTAAAATCGATAGGTGTTAGTGAGTTTGTGGCTAATAAATAGATGGAGCCCGAGAATAAAATTACCCCTGTGAGCGCTAAAGTGTAGATTTGCTTTTTAGTCTTTTCAGATATGGTGGTTATGTTACCTATGAGTAGTAAAAATAAAGCATGATACATTTGGTAGCGAACACCAGTTTCGAAAGTTGCTAATTGTTCCTGGCTTAATAAAGCTTTTAATGCATGTGCGCCAAAAGCACCTAAAATAATTGCAATCATTCCTAATAAAGCCGCTGTTTGAAATATTTTTTTGTCCATTTTTTAAAGTTTGTGTTACCTACAAATGTATTTGAAATCAAAGGAATCCGAAAGTTTTTCAGAGGTTAGTTTAGGTGTTATTATGCTAAAGTTTTGTGAATTTTTTTTGAAAATTAATTGAAATGATATCTGCCGTCCTTAGCTTTCGCAGTCGAGTGTCAAATGTTTGAAGAATGCGTAAAAAGAAAAGCTGTTTGAGCGATAGCGAAATCGAAGATTCGTGAATACCAAAAAATAAATATTAACTCATGAACAGTTCTTTTCTTTTAGCTTTCGAAAACTTATTTGACCGACGAGGAAGTGTAAGACTTGATTTTTTTGTTTCTTTTTTGATCAAGCAAAAAAGAAAATAATTAAGCCATTTTTTTTTAGATGTTTAATAGATGGAAATTAGTTTAAATGATTGTTATTTGTCTTCCGATAAACATTTCCCTATTTTTGAGTTAAATTTTTCCGCTATGAGACAGATTTTAATTATCGGTGCCGGTCGTTCTGCTTCTTCGCTGATTCAGTATCTTTTGAATAAATCAGCTGAAGAACAATTGCATCTTGTAATTGCCGATTTATCTTTGGAACTGGCACAAAAGAAAACCAGTAATCATCCTAATGCGACTGCAATTGCTTTGGATATCTTTAATGAAAAAGAACGAAGAGCTATAGTTGAAAAAGCGACTATTGTCATTTCGATGTTGCCAACTCATTTGCATATCGAAATTGCCAAAGATTGTCTTCACTTTAAGAAAAACTTAGTGACAGCTTCATACATAAGCGATGCCATGCATGGGCTTGATACAGAGGTGAAAAAGAACAATTTGATTTTCATGAACGAAATAGGATTGGACCCCGGAATCGACCATATGAGCGCAATGAAAGTGATTGACGAAATCCGGGAAAAAGGCGGAAAAATGCTGTTGTTTGAATCCTTTTGTGGCGGACTCGTAGCTCCCGAATCGGATACGAATCTTTGGAATTACAAATTTACTTGGGCGCCGCGCAATGTGGTGTTAGCAGGGCAGGGAGGAGTAGCCAAATTTATTCAGGAAGGTACGTATAAATACATTCCGTACACTAGTTTGTTTCGCCGTACCGAATTTTTAGAGGTTGAAGGCTATGGGAAATTTGAAGCTTACTCGAATCGTGATTCTTTAAAATATCGAAGTGTTTATGGATTAGACGATGTGCTTACACTCTATCGCGGTACGATTCGTAGAGTAGGTTTTTCTAAAGCTTGGAATATGTTTGTACAACTAGGCATGACGGATGATTCTTATGTAATGGAAAATTCCGAAAATATGAGTTACCGCCAGTTTATGAATTCTTTTTTGCCTTACCATCCTACGGATTCCGTAGAAATCAAAACCCGTTTGTTACTCAAAATCGATCAGGACGATATTATGTGGGACAAATTATTGGAATTGGATTTATTCAATGATAACAAAATCGTAGGATTGAAAGATGCCACTCCGGCTCAGATTTTAGAAAAAATACTCGGCGATAGTTGGACACTACAGCCTGATGACAAGGACATGATTGTGATGTATCATAAGTTTGGGTATGAATTGGACGGCAAAAAAGTCCAAATGGATTCCCAAATGGTTTGCATAGGACAAGATCAAACCTATACTGCCATGGCTAAAACCGTAGGATTGCCGGTTGCTATTGCAACTTTATTAATCCTGAACGGAAAAATAAAAACTACAGGCGTTCAAATTCCGATACGTAAAGAAGTCTATGTACCCGTATTGAAGGAATTAGAACAATACGGTATTCACTTCAAAGAAACGCCAATGCCGTATTTGGGGTATAAGTATAGTTGATAAAACAAATCCGTTTACTCAATTGAATAAACGGATTTTGTTTTTTAAAAGATTGTTGTTGTTGTTTTAGTTCCTTTTACAGTTATCATCAAATGATATAATACTCTAACTGTTTGATTGTTTTTTAATCCGGGATTCCATTTAGGGCTGTTTTTAAGTACACGAATAGCTTCTTCGCCTGTACCAACTCCAAGATTCCATAAGATTTTGATGTCTGATAATGAGCCGTCTTGTTCAACTACAAAAGTTACTGGTATTTTGCCTTCAGGACAACCTGATGGTACTTTGAAATTTTGTTTAACGTATTCGTTTAGTTTTTTCTCGCCTCCAATAAAATTAGGTTGTGATTCGATACCAGCTTTATTGTAGATGGGGCCCTTAGTTGATGTCTCGTTTGCAGTGTTTATTGCTATAGGTAATGAATACAAAACTCTAACGGCTTTTCCGTTTTGGAAGCCGGGATTCCATTTCGGGCATTCTTTAAGTACGCGAACAGCTTCTTCACCCGTACCGTATCCGATGTCTCTTAAAATTTTGATGTCAGTCACTGAACCATCTTTTTCGATAATAAAAGTTACATATACTTTTCCTTGTAGTCCTTCAACTTTAGGTGTTCGGAAATTTTTTCCAATGAATTGGTAGAATTCGTTTATTCCACCTGGGAAGGTTGGTTTTACTTCTATTCCGGCAGTACTGTATAATACATCGTCAGATTGTGCAATTGTATTTTTAGAACTTAGTAAGATGGATAGTAGAAAAAAGATTTTGAATATAAGTTTTCCCGTTTTCATTGTTATGGTTTTGATTGGATTTGTAGTTGCAATTTTAACAAATAAAACAACAAAAAATTATTTTTAAGAATTAAAAAAATCCGCTTACTCTTAAAAAGAATAAACGGATTTTGAATCTATGATGAATCTCGACTGCGCTCGATTTGACAGTGTGTTATTTTGAAAGTTCTACAAAATATTTATAAAACAAAGGAATGGTTTCAATTCCTTTCAGGTAATTAAATACTCCAAAATGCTCATTTGGTGAGTGAATGGCATCACTATCCAAACCAAATCCCATTAGGATGATTTTGCTTTTGAGTTCTTTTTCGAATAAAGCCACAATAGGAATACTTCCGCCTGAGCGAACCGGAATGGCAGGAATACCAAAAGTTTCGGTGTAAGCCATATTAGCAGCTTTGTAGCCAATGCTGTCTATAGGGGTTACATATCCCTGACCACCGTGATGCGGTGTTACTTTTACTTTTACGCCTTTAGGAGCAATTGTCAGAAAGTGTTTGGTAAATAATTCAGTTATTTCCTCCCAGTCCTGATTAGGGACCAAACGCATCGAAATTTTGGCGAAAGCCTTAGATGGAATAACGGTTTTAGCGCCTTCACCGGTGTAACCTCCCCAAATTCCATTCACATCAAGTGTTGGGCGAATGGCATTTCTTTCATTGGTAACATAGCCTGCTTCTCCATAAACATCATTTAAGTCTAATGCTTTTTTGTATTCTTCGATATCAAAAGGAGCTTTGGCCATTTCGGCTCTTTCTTCCATTGATAATTCTTCTACTTTATCATAAAATCCCGGAATAGTAATATGGTTGTTTTCATCGTGCAATGAAGCAATCATTTTGCTTAAAATATTAATAGGATTAGCTACCGCACCACCATACAATCCGGAATGTAAGTCGCGGTTAGGTCCGGTAACTTCTACTTCTACATAACTTAAACCACGTAAACCGGTAGTGATAGAAGGTTGTTGGTTAGAAATCATTCCGGTATCAGAAATCAGAATGACATCGTTTTTGAGTTTTTCAGTATTGTTTTCTACAAAAGTTTTGAGGTTCACGCTTCCTACTTCTTCTTCGCCTTCAATCATGAATTTTACATTACAAGGTAGGCAGTTGTTAGCAATCATGTATTCTACGGCTTTGACATGCATGTACATCTGACCTTTGTCGTCACAGGCACCACGGGCAAAAATGGCTCCTTCAGGATGAAGTTCGGTTGTTTTGATTACGGGTTCAAAAGGAGGTGAGGTCCATAATTCGATAGGATCCGGTGGTTGTACATCGTAATGTCCATAAACCAGAACGGTTGGTAAATTAGGATCTATAATTTTTTCGCCATAAACAATTGGGTAACCATCGGTTTCACATATTTCAACTTTGTCACAGCCAGCTTTTTCAAGGCTTAGTTTTACCGCTTCAGAAGTGTCGATGACATCTTGAGAGTAAGCTGTGTCGGCACTTACGGATGGGATTTTAAGTAATTCGATTAATTCGTTGATTAAACGTTCTTTGTTTTGGTGTATAAAATTTTTAATTTCTTTCATCGATTTAGATGTGTTTTATAGTTTCAAAAATACAAAAAACAGAATTATAATTTTTTTTAATTTTTTGCTTTGAATATTCGAAAGTATCCTTATATTTGCACCCACAATAACGCGCGGATATGGCGAAATTGGTAGACGTGCCAGACTTAGGATCTGGTGCCGCAAGGCGTGTAGGTTCGAGTCCTATTATCCGCACAAAAGCCTCTCAATCGAGAGGCTTTTTTTATACCTTTATTTTTCAGGTTTTAACAGGACGGGACAGGATACTTGATAAAGTCTCGTTTAATAATTTTATAAGCTAAATAAATTTATAACAGATAGCTGTATTTTGTTTTGAAATGATTTACAGTTCGATATCATTTAATATATAATCAATGAAGATTAAAAGTCATTATTTCCCGTTTTTTATTGGAGTTCTATTTTCTTTAAATGCCACTGCACAATCAAAGGAAGTTAGTTCGGCCTGGCCGGAAATCAAAAATGTAAATAAACCATGGGCTAGATGGTGGTGGATGGGAAGTGCGGTAGACAAACCGAATTTAAAATCCAGTTTGATTGATTTTCAAAAAGTAGGTATTGGTGGAGTGGAAATTACGCCTATATATGGAGTAAAAGGAGAAGAGAATAATTTTATCGATTATTTGTCGCCTAAGTACATGGATATGTTAAACTATACGATTAAAACCGCTGATAGTTTAGGATTACAGGTAGATATGGTTCTGGGTACGGGATGGCCTTATGGAGGTCCGCAGGTAACACTTCCTTATGCAGCAACTAAATTAGTTGTAGAAAAATATGATGTTAAAAAAGAGGAAGTTTTTAATAAAGAGATAAAAGCTAATCCGGAAAAAGAGAAAATACCGGCACAATTGCTAGCGGTTACGGCTTTTGGAGCTGATGGTTCTTATGTGGATTTAACCAAACAGTTGAATGGGAATATATTGAATTGGGAAGCATTAAATACATCTTATACTTTGTATGCTGTTTTTGCCGGAAAAACGGGGCAGCAGGTAAAACGTGCTGCACCTGGAGGGAAAGGCTATACTTTAGACCATTATTCAGAGGAAGCACTTAAAGCTTATGTGGTTCCTTTTGATAAAGCCTTGACGGGATTTGAAGGAAAGTTGCGAGCCATTTTTAATGATAGTTTTGAAGTTTATGGTACCGATTTTACTCCATTATTTTTACAGGAATTTGAGAAACGTCGCGGTTATGATTTGAAAAAATACCTGCCAGAGTTGTTAGTTAAAGAAGAATCGGAAATTGGTAACAGAGTAAAAAGCGATTACAGAGAAACCATTTCTGATTTATTGTTGAATAAATTTGACGTGCCTTGGACCAAATGGGCGAATGCTAAAAATTTTAAAACCAAGTTGCAGGCTCATGGTTCGCCTGGGAATTTGATTGATTTGTATGCTTCGGCTGATATTCCTGAGTGTGAAACTTTTGGCTCCATGCCTTATGATATCCCGGGATTTAGACGTGAAATAGAGGATATTCGAGATGGTGATGCTGATCCGGTGATGTTGAAATTTTCTTCTTCGGCGGCTCATATTTCAGGTAAGCCGTTGACTTCATCAGAAACTTTTACCTGGTTGAGAGATCACTTTAAAACAGCTTTATCGCAATGTAAACCGGAAGCAGAAGATTTGTTATTGAACGGAATCAACCATATTTTTCTACACGGTTCAACTTATTCTCCTAAAAAAGCCCAATGGCCGGGATGGAAATTCTATGCTTCGGTAAATTTTAATGCGAATAATTCAATTTGGGAAGATGCTCCGGGCTTATTCTCTTATATTGCTAATTGTCAATCTTTATTGCAAGCCGGAAAGCCTGATAATAGTACCTTGTTGTATTATCCGGTTTATGATACCTGGGGGAAAAGTTTTGAAGGAAATTTATTTTTTCAGTTCAAAATACATTCTTTAAAAGAGTGGTTATACGGAACTTCATTTTATGATACAACCGAAAAGCTAATGGAAAAAGGCTTTGGAGTAGATTTTATTTCCGACAGCTTTATTGCTCAGGCTACTGTTAAGGATGGTTTGATTGTTTTGCCGGGGAACAGCTATAAAACCTTAGTAGTTCCTAATTGTGATAAAATGCCTTTGGCTACTTTAGAAAAATTAATTGCTTTGAAAAAAGCTGGAGCAAAGGTGATTTTTGAAGGTCTACCAGAATCAGTTCCGGGATTAAAAGATTATGTAGCTCAAAACCAAAAGTTAGCCAACTTGATTGCTTCTAATACAATGATGGTTGAGCCGGTAAGCGATGTCTTTAAGGCTTTGGCGGAAGCCAATGAAATGCCGGAAACATTGGTAAATACTGGTTTGAAATTTATTAAGAGAGATTTAAACGGAGAGAAAATTTACTATTTGGTAAATCATACTGCCAAAACTATTGAAGGTTTTATTCCTTTGGCTGTGGCCAATAAAGAAGTGTTGATTTTAGATCCGTTGACCAGAAAAACGGGTAATGCGGTAGTTCAAAAACAAGAAGCTATTACCATGGTTAAAGTGAAGATAGAGTCTGGGAAATCGTTATTTCTTAAGACAGAAAATACCGCTTCAGAAAAACCTTGGAACTATTATACAGCACAATCGGAACCTATTGCTTTGACTGGAGAGTGGAATTTAACTTTTGAAAAAGGAGGGCCTGCTTTACCAGCTTCTGCAAAAGTAACTAAGTTAGATTCCTGGACTAAAATAAGCCCGGAAGCCGAAGCTTTTTCGGGAACGGCAACTTATATTTTACAATTTGATAAGCCAAAAGTAGCAGCTAAAAACTGGCAACTAAACTTAGGTGATGTGAGAGAAAGTGCTAAAGTTTGGCTGAATGGAAAATACATTGGTCCGGCTTGGTCAGTGCCATTTTCAATCGAATTAGGGAAATTGAAAAGTAGAAATAACGAATTAAAAATTCAGGTAACGAATCTTTCGGCTAACAGAGTCCGTGATATGGAAATGCACGGAAAAGAATGGAAGATTTTCTATGAAATCAATATGGTAGACAAAGATTACAATAAATTTGATGCTACTAAATGGGCTCCAATGCCTTCGGGATTAAAAGGTCCGGTTACGATTACGCCTTTAAAGAACGATAAGAATTAAGTTGTCTTTTGATTTTTTACAATAAAAAACTTCCTAAGTACTCTTGTGAATGGAGTCGCTTAGGAAGTTTTTCTTTTTAAAATATTAGTCTTTTTTAAACCATTTTGTGTCTTTCATGTTTTTGCTCGAACGAACAACAATGGAATTAGATAAGTCGCCTTTAACGTCCAGTTGCGGAGCGGTTTTTGTGTTGAAATTGATTTGGTCAAAAACAATATTTCGCGCATCCAGGAAATATAAAGTAGCGTCTTTGGACGTAATGTCTATGTTTTTGAAAGTGGCGTTTTGAAGATCCTGAGCATTAAATAATTCGCTGCAATTTACAGTAGCGTTTTCAATGGTTAAATTAGTTACCGGGGTTTCAGGAATTCCAAAAACTTTTACAAAAGTCGTGCAATTTTCAATAATAATATCTTTGATGCTAATGTTGCTAAATTTTGGTGTCAGTTTATTGATAGCTCTGGCCGGTAAACGTTCGGCAAGGTCACCTACACTGCCTGAAGAGCCCAGCATGTCCCATTTAATGGCTGTTTGGTCAAGATTCATTCTGATTCGCTCGTAAATTAGGTTTTCGCCGCCACCACCGCGAGATCTTCGGGTTTTGAATCGGATACCAACACCTGAATCGTTAAATACACAGTCATGAACGTAAAGATTACGAATCATTCCGGCTGTTTCACTTCCGCAGGTAATTCCGCCATGTCCTTTTAGAGCTAAGCAATAACGAACCACAACGTTTTCGGTAGCTTTGTTAACTCTGATGCCGTCTTCACCTCTTCCTGCTTTCATGGTAAAACAATCATCTCCGGTGCTTAAATTACAGTATTCGATTAATACATTTTTGCTGGATTCAATGTCAATTCCATCGCCACGTTGCGTGTTGACCGAATTCACGGTTATACCACGGATAATTACATTGTCGCAATAAATAGGGACAACATTCCAAAAAGCCGAATTTTCTAATGAAACTCCTTCGATGTACACTTTTGTACAATTGATAGGCGAAATAAACATAGGAGGAAAAATCCAGTTTTGTTGCTTTCCGTCAACAATTCGTTCGGTTACAGGAGTATTGGGATTAATAACATTGTCAATCAAATCTTTTGTTAAAATATTATCACGGATGGAACCTTTTTGAGGGCCAATCAATTTCCCATTTCCGGTTATGCCAATGTTTGTGGCACTATTTGCATAAATACAGGCGCCTAACGACATTACTTCGATTCCTTCAATACGGGTAAAAACCACAGGAAGGAAATCTTTTATTTCGCCACTGAAAACTAACTGAGCATCGTTTTCCAAATGAAAATTAATGTTGCTTTTCAATTGGATTCTTCCGGTCATCCATTTTCCATTTGGGACAACAATAGTTCCGCCGCCTTTAGCACTTAATTCGTCTATAGTTTTTTGAATTCGGATTGTGTTTAATTCAGTAGCTGATAATGTTAGTACAACTTTTTCGGAAGGGAATGTAGGTTTTGTAAAATTGATTGTTTTAAAAGGAGCTTTTACAGCTTTGATTTCGTCAGGAAGCATTTTTACTCCTACTTCGTTTGTGGTAGGGATTGCTACTTTGTGTGTTGGGGTTGTGTTTTTATTGGTTTTACAACTCCATAATGTTAGAATTGCTAAACTTGTTGCGGTTATCGTTTTTAATTTCATTTAATTGAATTTGATTCTTTTTATGTTTTTTCTGATTCACAAAAAGCATGCTAATTTATTTGAGGTAAAAATACTATTTTATAAATTAATTGCTCAAATGTTTGATTTCAAGTGGTTTTTATGTTGGGCTTATTTGATAAAATATTAAGCAATCCAGTACTGGCTTTAAAAACTAATTATTAATTTTAATTTAGCAGGATGCAACAGGATGGGAAATAGGCTTTTCAAAGTTATTTTTACCAGATTGTTTTTTATTTTGAATTTAAATTGAGAAAATATTGTTAATATAAAAAGAAGATATAATGAAAAAATTGCTTTTAATTTTTACAGCTGTGTTGTTATCTAATTCTGTTTTGAACGCACAAAGCACTTTTGATAAAAAGCAGGTTTTGTCGCAAATGGAATTGGCTAATAAATATTTCATGGACAAATGGCCGGATACTGGTAAAACAATTGTGACCAATAAAGAGCGTCCAAGTAATATTTGGACACGTGGTGTGTATTATGAAGGATTAATGGCTTTGCATGAAATTTATCCAAAACAAGCTTATTATGATTATGCTTATTCCTGGTCAGAATTCCATAAATGGGGTTTTAGAAATGGGAATGCTAATAGAAATGCTGATGATTATTGTGCAGCTCAAACTTATATTGATTTGTACAATATTGAACCAGATGCTAAGAAGTTAAAAAACACCAAGCAGTGTATCAATATGTTGTTGAATACACCTCAAAACGATGATTGGTCATGGATTGACGCCATTCAGATGGGGATGCCTGTTTTTGCAAAAATGGGAGTTTTAGAGAAAGACAATCGTTATTTTGAGAAAATGTACGAGATGTATATGTATTCCAGAAATAACCATGGAGACCACGGATTGTTTAATCCAAAAGACGGTTTATGGTGGCGTGATGCTGACTTTGATCCTCCTTACAAAGAACCAAACGGAGAAGATTGTTACTGGAGCCGCGGGAATGGTTGGGTAATTGCTGCATTGGCCAAAGTATTAACCATTATTCCTGAAAATGCACCGCACAGAGAACAATATGTAAAAGATTTAAAAGCAATGGCAAAAGCTTTAGTGCCTATTCAACGTGCAGATGGTTTCTGGAATGTGAGTTTGCATGATCCAACTAACTTTGGAGAGAAGGAAGCTTCTGGAACAGCATTGTTTGTTTATGGAATTGCTTACGGAATTAACAATGGTATTTTAGATAAAAAGACATATTTACCAGTTATTGAAAAAGCTTGGAAAGCATTAACGACAGAGAGTTTACATAAAGATGGTTTTTTAGGATTTTTACAATCTACAGGGAAAGAACCAAAAGACGGACAACCTTTATCGTATGATAAAATCCCTGATTTTGAAGATTATGGATTGGGGTGTTTCTTGTTAGCAGGATCTGAAATTTATAAGATGAAATAAAACGGTTTTCTAAGCAAGAGAATTGAGATTAAAAAGGGAGGTTGTGAAAACTTCCCTTTTTAATGAAAAATAATCTCCATGTTATTAATTCGTATGATTATGAAATATAGAATTTTACTCGTCTTCATTTTTTTAAATAGCATTCTTTTGTCGGCTAAAGACTTTTATGTTGCTCCTCAAGGTAACGATGCTAATGATGGAACGATGGCAAATCCAGTTGAAACCATAAAAAGGGCTCAGGAATTAGCCAGTTCAGGTGATGTGGTTTATATAAGAGGTGGGCATTATACTATGCGTGAGGAACAAATTGCACAAAAAAAAGGTATTTGGGCTTATGTTACTAAGTTAGACAAAAGCGGAATTTCTTATTTGGCTTATCAAAATGAAATTCCTCTTTTTGATTATAAAAATATCAAACCTAAGGATTGTCGTGTGATTGCTTTTATGGTTCAAGGCGATAAAATTCATTTAAAAGGTATCGAAGTTGTGGGTGTTCAGGTTACGGTTCAAAAACATACACAATCGGAATGTTTTGAGGTTCGCGGTAGCAATAATACATTGGAACAATTAAAAATACATGATAATATGGCTATTGGGGTTTATATGCTTAGTGGTTCTAATAATCTGATATTAAATTGTGATGCTTACAATAACTGGGATTCGGTTTCTGAAGGAGGAAAAGGCGGGAATACGGATGGTTTTGGTTGTCATCTTAAAAAAGGTGATATCAATAATGTGTTTAGAGGTTGTAGAGCTTGGTTTAATAGCGATGATGGATTTGATTTAATAAACAATGCCGAAGCTGTAGTTATCGAAAATTGTTGGGCTTTTTACAATGGCTATTCAGCCGGATTTATAAGTCGGGCTGATGGGAACGGATTTAAAGCTGGTGGATATGGAAAAGGAAAAAGACCATTTAATGAGTTAATGGAAGCATTTGTTCCAATTCCCAAGAATACCATTCGTTTTTGTCTGGCAGTTAGAAACAAACAGAGTGGATTTTATGCGAATCATCATTTAGAAGGGAATTATTGGTACAATAACACGGCATATAAAAATCGATTTAATTATAATATGGTGAATTGTTTGGCTTTGAACCCAAAAGATTTTGGAACCGATGGACCAGGATGGAATCACGAAATGGTAAATAATTTAGGTTTTGGAGCAGTTTCGGAAGAATTAACGAACATTGATAAGTCTCGTTGTGTGCTAAAAAATAATTATTTTGATTTAAATAGTGTTTCGGTTGCTGCTTCCGATTTTTTAAGTATTGACGAAAAATTATTGATGGCACCCAGACAAGCTGATGGAAATTTGCCTAATATTGATTTTTTAAAGTTGGCTCCATCAAGTGATTTAATAGATGCGGGAATTGATATTGGATTTGCGTTTAATGGGAAATCACCTGATTTAGGATGCTTTGAAAGTGAAAGTAAGAAATAATTAAGCTAATGTAATTTGAAATTTATAATAAAGAAAATGATAAGAATAAACAAAATCAAAATTTTTAGAGGATTACTAATTTTATGTTTTTCTTTAAACGGATTTGCTCAAGAGCTTCCTTTGTGGAAAGATATTCCGGGAGCGATTAAAAATGAAAAATATATTGAAACTTCCCGATTGGATGCAAATGGTACTGTAACAGGAGTAGACAAGGTATCTATACCTACTTTAACTGTTTTTTTAGCGCCAAGCAGTAAAACGAAAAATCCCGCTGTAGTTGTTTGTCCCGGAGGAGGATATAGTCATTTGTCTGTTGAAAAAGAAGGACGTAAAGTGGCAGAGTGGTTAAATTCTATTGGGATTTCTGCTTTTGTATTGAAATACCGATTGCCTTCGGATGAAATTATGAAAGATAAAAATGTTGGGCCACTTCAGGATGCGCAGGAAGCAATTCGAACTTTGAGAAGAAATGCTGAAAAATGGAATCTTGATACCGGGAAAATTGGAATTATTGGTTTTTCGGCCGGAGGACATTTAGCATCTACCGTTTCGACACATTATATTGATAAAGTGTATGATGATAGAGGAGGTTTTAGTGCCCGACCTGATTTTTCTATACTAATTTATCCGGTAATTTCTATGGAAAAAGGAATTACACATGAAGGATCTAAAAATAGTCTGTTAGGAAAAACAGCATCCGATGAATTGATTACTAAGTATTCAAACCAGAATGCAGTTAATGAAAATACACCACCCACTTTATTAATTCATGCTACTGATGATCGAGCTGTTCCGGTAGAAAATAGTATTAATTATTATTTGGCTTTGAAAAAAAATAAAGTACCAGCTGAGATGCATTTGTATCAAAATGGTGGTCACGGTTTTGGTTTAGGTAATAAAGGTACAAATACTGATTGGCCAACAGCTTGTGAACATTGGTTAGTCGCTAATAAAATTTTAACTGAAAAATCCGTTTATCTTTTTTCTTATTTCAAAGGAAATGGTGAAGATGGTTTGCATCTGGCTTATAGTGAAGATGGTTATAAATGGCAGTCATTAAAAAATGATAAATCTTTTTTAACTCCTGAAGTAGGAAAGGACAAACTCATGCGTGATCCTTGTATCATTAAAGGCGGAGATGGATTGTATCATATGGTTTGGACGGTAAGTTGGACTGATAAAGGCATTGGTTATGCTTCTTCTAAAGATTTGATTCATTGGTCTAAACAGGAATTTTTGCCGGTTATGGCTCATGAAAATGAAACCCGAAATACCTGGGCTCCCGAGATCACTTATGACGAGGTGAATAAAGAGTATATGATTTATTGGGCGAGCACTATAGTGGGGAAATTTCCTGAAACACAAACTACTGAAGATAGTGGGTACAATCACCGAATTTACTATACTACAACTAAGGATTTTAAAACGTATTCGCCTACTAAGTTACTTTATGATCCAGGTTTTAACGTTATTGATTCTTCTATTTTAAAAGATGGTAAAGGTTATGTTATGTTTTTAAAAGATGAGACAAAACTTCCTGCTCAAAAAAATCTAAAAGTGGCGTATAGTGATAAACTAACTGGACCCTATTCAAAAGCATCTGCTCCGATTACAGGAAATTATTGGGCAGAAGGACCAACAGCTATCAAGATCGATGGAAAATGGATGGTGTATTTTGATAAATACCGTGATCACAAATATGGAGCTATAAAGCAAACGGATAAAGGATGGGAGGATGTTTCTGAAAAAATGGTCTTTCCTTCAGGTATTCGCCACGGAAGTGTGTTTGAAGTGCCTAAATCACTTTTTTTGCAACTTATAAAAGAATAGTGAAAAGAAAATCTATAGAATAATTTATAAGTTCTTGTTGTAACCTCAATAAAATTAATGGTTTTGTTGAGGTTTTTTTATGTTTTGCAATTAAGTTGGTTTTGAGGTTATGTTATTTTTTTTGATAAAATTTAGTGTTTTTTGTTTTATTTAGGAGGTTTAATTTTTCATTATGAAATAATTTATATATTTGGTAATCGATTACATTTTTTTGTTTGAATAAATTACTTATTTTTATTTTGGAATAGGTGATACAATAAGGAAACTAGAAACTAAATTTATATGGAGATGGAAAAGTTTTTGACTAAAGTGATGATAGATGAAGGGGTTTCATTTTCAATGAGTTTAAGCGAAAACTCGCGAATACCTAAGTACAAACAGATTGTTGATTCCATTATTGATGGGATTGCTACAGGCAAATTAGAAATGGACCAGAAGCTGCCTTCTATTAATATGCTTAGTGAGGAATTTTATCTTTCCAGAGATACTGTTGAAAAAGCCTATAATATTTTAAAGAAAAGAAAAATCATAACTCCTATTCGAGGTAAAGGTTATTATGTTACCCGTACTAAGTTGATTTCTAGAGTTAATGTGCTCTTTTTGATAAATAAGTTGAGTTCTTATAAAATGAGAATTTACAATTCATTTATTAATACCATAGGCGGAAATTCCCAAACAGATTTGCATATTTATCATTGCGATCAAACTTTATTTCTAAATCTTATTGATAAATATTTGGGGGCTTACGACTATTACGTGATAATGCCACATTTTAAAACGGATAATCTTACACATTGTAGTTCGGGAGAAAGTGTAATTGAAGCTATAAAAAAAATCCCAGCAGATAAATTGGTTATTTTAGATAATAACAAAGGAATTGAGGATGCTGAAATTGAGGTTTGTCAGGATTATGAGAATGATATTTATGGTGCTTTAAAACAAGGCTTAGAAAAAATTTCAAGATATAATAAATTGATTTTAATTTATCCTGAAAGTTCTGTTTATCCTTATCCAAGAAGAATTTTGAATGGGTTTAAACGTTTTTGTTTGGATACAGGATTGGAATATGAAGTTTTAAGAGAAGTCTATGATGATATTGTCTTAAAAAAAGGAGACTTGTTCATTACTATTGAAGAATCTGATTTGGTGAATTTGGTTAAACAAATTAGAGATAAGGATTTTGAGTTAGGTAAGGAAATAGGGGTCATATCTTATAATGATACTCCTTTGAAAGAATTATTGGGTATTACTGTAATCTCAACTGATTTTAAAGCAATGGGTGTAACAGCCGCTAATATGATTTTAAATAAAGAAACAGGTAAGATTAAAAATCCATTTAATTTTATTGATAGGAATTCGATTTAGTCTTTTTTTTAAAAAAATATAAGCCTTGTAAGTTTAACGATTTACAAGGCTTTTTTTATTGGTTACTATGGTGTAAAAAAGGAGGCGATTTTGCCTCCTTTTTGGTTTTTATGTTTTTATGTTGTTAATAACCATGGTTTTGCATTTCTTGTTTTTCAGCAGCAGTTAAAGGTCTTCCGTTTTTGTATACTCCATCTAAGAAAGTTTGTGGAATAGGTCTTAGTAGATGGAAGTCCTTAATGTTTGGAGCAGCTTCTGGATTGTATGCTTTGGCTCGTGCAACTAATGTTTTGGTTCTGCTCAGGTCTTCCCAGCGGTGAAATTCTCCGCAAAGCTCTCTGGTGCGTTCGTTTAATACTAAACAAAGCATACGGTCATAATCTGTAGTATAGCCTAATGTAGTAATCACAGCCTGATCTTCTGCAGGTAAACTGTTAATGCTTGAAATGGTTAAACTTGTTGCTGCTGTAGTAGTTGCAATGTTGTTTGATTCATAATAAGAGTTTTCAGGCATGAATGAAACAGCTCTACCTCCTTGTACTGCTGTAGTCCATGCTGCTGATCCATCTGTGTAAACAGAGCGATCTTCTCCCGATTTATAAGTAGCACGGTTTCTAACGGTGTTAATATAACTTAAAGCATCGCTGTAGGAACCGGTACCTAATTTAGCTAAACGGATTTTAGCTTCTGCTGCTAATAAATAGGTGTCTGCAGAACGTGCTAAAATGATATCACGGCTTCCTTTAGTGGCATTGAAATCTAATCTGGAACCATCCATGTATTTACTTAAAGAAGGAAATCTAACGTCTTTCATTAGTCCAAAGTTGTCTGCAGCATAGGCTACAAATACACTAGGGATTTTTTTGGTTTTTCCAGGAAATAGAAAGTTTAAGTTTTTTGTTGTGGCAAAACGAGTGTCTGAAGGAGAATTCATAACATACATGATTCCTAAATCGCCATTTACATAACCACTTCCTGATGCTGCCTTGTTAACCATACTTTTGGTTTGGAAACTTTTCCAAAAACGAGAATCGTTTACTTTATCATAAACATCATAAGTAAAATAGGTAGGTGCTAGGCGGCTAAACGGTCTTCCTCCTGAAGTGTTTCGTTCCATTTGTCCTAATTGGTCATAAGTAGAAAGGAAATACAGGTGTTGTTGATTACCTCCAGTTGTTAATTGATTAGAGTTAAAATCAGCAGACAATATTAATTCTGAAAGTTTTTCATTGGCTCCGTCAGCAGCTTTAAAGTCCCATAAATTTACGTAGTTTGCTGTAAGTGGATGACGTGTAATTACATCATCACATAAAGTAACCACTTGTTGTAAATCGGCTGATTTTGTTGATGAATTCCAAGAGTCATTGATTTCGCTGGCACGTGTTAAATATGCTTTTGCTAAATAATGTGCTGCAGCATCTTTTGTGATTTTATTTGGGCCGCCTGTATTTGCTAATAAATTGTATGCCTGCGTAAAATCATTAATAATTTGATTAAGAACTTCCTGAGGGGTTGCTCTTGTGAATTCTTGTTCTACAGTGGAACTATTCGGTATCAATTTCAAAGGTACACCACCATATTGTCTTACTAATTTTAAGTAATTATAAGCTCTCATGAAGTAGCCTTCACCTAATGCTGTTTTTTTGATAGCATTATTTGTTGATACAATGTTTGTGGCTGATTCAATTATTTGATTTGCATTTCCAATACCAATATATAAATTGTCCCAATTCGTGTTGGCTGCAACTGTATTAGAGTTAGATACGGTAACAAAAGAGCCGAATCCTGATGCATAGGAATTCCATAAACCATTTGAAGGGTCTCCACCTACGTGAAATTCATCAGTTCCTGATTGTGTAGCGGTTAATGGTACTTCGCGATTCATATCTAAAGCAAAAACTTGATAATAGGTTCCTGTAGATAGTGCTAAGATACCTTCTTCTGTGTTTAAGTATTCTTTATCGTATGCAGTTGTTAATTTTTCATCTAGAAAATCCTGACTACATGATGTTCCTAGTCCTAATGCTGCTATTAACATTAAGTTGATGTATAGTTTTTTGTAATTTTTCATAATTTATTAGTTTAATATCTTAGAATTGAACATTTAGTCCTAAAGTCATACCTCTGTTAGAAAACGTAGTTCTAGTGTCTAAATCAACCCATTTAACTTTTGAGAAAATCATACCAGGATTGGCAGCTTGCATGTAGATTCTTAATTTTGATAATCCAATTTTTTCTACAAAGTCTCTTTCGAAGTTATATCCCAAAGAGATGTTTCTGATTTTTAAGAATGAACCGTTTTTGTAACCTAAGATAGGGTTGTATAAATCACCTGTACCGGCAGAAAAAATTGGTTTTTGGTATTCTGCATCAGTATTGTCATCTGTGTAATAATCCAGTTTTCTTTGACTTGTTTTACCACTAAGATTTTCGCCTCCTACGTTGTATAAGTAGTTAAAACGACCTATAACGAAAATGGATAATTCTATGTTTTTGTAATTGAAGGTATTGGTTAAACCAGCTATATATTTTGGTTCTGTACTTCCAATAATAACACGGTCATTGTTGGCATCAATTTTATAATCTCCGTTTTGATCAACTGGGCGAGCATTTCCGAATGTAAAAACCGTTGATCCTGCTGCTGCGTTAAATTTGGCCATTTCTGCAGCATCTTCTGGTCTCCATACTCCGTTAGATTCAAAACCGTAGATTACACCTTGTGGTTGTCCTATAAATCTGCTGTTGTTTATGTCATCAAATTTTCCGTTTTGTAATTCAACTATATGACTTTGTTGATAGGATGCGCTTAAGTTAGAGCTCCATTCAAAATCCTTCGTTTTTACGTTAACGGTGTTTAAAGTAAGCTCTAGACCTTTTGCTTTAGTTTTACCTACGTTTTCAAGTGTAGTAGAAAATCCTGAAACTGTAGGTATACTTCTTTCTAAAAGTAAGTCATCTGTTTTTGATGTATAGTACTCTAAGCTTCCTGAAATTCTGTTGTTAAAAACACCAAAATCTACACCATAGTTATATTGAGTGGTTTTTTCCCAACCTAAACCTATGTTTCCTAATTTGCTATTGTAGGTAACACCTGAAGATGTTGAATATAGTATTTGTGCTAATGGTGGTTGTGTTGCATATGCAGGAACGGCGGCATTACCTGTTACACCGTATCCAGCTCTCAGTTTTAATGCGCTTAACCAATTGATATTTTGAAGGAAACTTTCTTTGTCAATACGCCATGCCAAAGAGGCACTTGGAAAATAGTCACTTCGGTTTGATTTGGCTAGTTGAGATGCAGCATCATAACGAATAGAAGCTGTTACTAAGTATTTGTCATCAAAGCCATAAGTCAATCTACCCATGTAAGAGAATAAACCAGTTTCGGTAATGTTAGATGAATAACCTGCTAAAGTTACGTTAGCTGTTGTTAATGCATTCCATTTGTTTTCTGGATTTTTGATGTTTTGGGCAGACATTTCACTTTCTTCGTTAGTGTATTGTGTCTGACTTTGTAATAATGTAGCTCCAATATCATGTTTTCCAATTGTTTTGTTGTACAAAAGTAAATTGTCTAATGTATAAGAGATAGTTTGATTTTTTGCTAGAGAAGCAAAACTAGTGCCGGAACGAGCTGATGATAATCCATTTAAATATACTCCGTTACGGTATGAAGTGATGTCGGGTCCAAAATTGATTCGGTATTTTAAACCATCTAAAGCTTTTGAAAATCCTCCAAAATCTAATTGAGCATATAAGCTACCAAAAGCGCGTAGAGTTACACGTTGATCTTGAGAGTATTTGTATTCGTCATAAACATTTCTAATTGTGGAATCTCCTCCTGGATTTTGAATTCTGTTTCCATTAGCATCAAATGGCACTGCATAAGGAAGGTTTTGTCTGGCCGTGATATAAATACCATCTGAACTTGCAACCGCTGAACGTCCTACGTTTGATAAACCATATTCATTTAATCCGTAACTTGCGTTAAGGTTAATTCCCATTTGAAACCATTTAGTTGGGGTAATGTCTACATTAGCAATACCATTGTAACGTTTGTAGCTTTGTCCTTTTAAGGTTCCGGTGTTGTCTAAATATCCAAATGATCCATAAGCTTTCATTTTTTCGGTACCACCACTTACACTTAAGGTGTGTTGTTGCGTAACTCCCGTTTGAGTAACAAATTTAGTCCAGTCAGTTGTGCTTACTTTTGAGCCGTCCCATACTTCTTTGCCGTCAACAATACTCCATCCTTTTTCAATATTAGCCCAAGCAGCAGGATCAGCCGTAGCTAAAAAGATGTCTTTGTCATTGGCAATAGTTGGTGCATTACCAGGTTTAAAGGTAGCCGGATTAGAGTAATATCTAGCCCAACGACGTAATTCAATGTACTCCCCAGCATTCATTAATGGGGCGAATTCGTGAATTTTATCAGTACTAACAGCAGTGTCGTAATTTAAGGTGAATTTTCCGTTTTTTCCTTTTTTAGTAGAAACGATAATAACCCCATTAGCACCTCTAGAACCATAAATGGCTGTGGCAGAGGCGTCTTTTAATACGTCAATTGCTTCAATGTCATTAGGATTGATGAAATCAATACCTCCTGAGTTCAAAGGAATCCCGTCTACTACATATAGAGGTGAGTTAGAAGCGGTAATAGATCGTGATCCACGAATATTGATATTTCCCACTGTTCCTGGGCGTTCATTTGAGCTGATGTCAACCCCCGCAGCTTTACCTTGCATGGCTTGTACTGCGTTTTGAACTGGTCTGGAAGCAATTTCTTCGGCACCTACACTAACGATTGATCCTGTAAGGTCCTTTTTCTTTCTTGTTCCATACCCTACAACTACTACTTCTTCTAGTTTAGCTCCTTCTTCTTCAAGTTTTATGTTAATACTTTTTTGACTACCTACTTTAATTTCTGCCGTTTTCATCCCAATAAAAGAAACTACAAGGATGTCTTCAGGTTTTGCTTTGATGGCAAATTTTCCATCAAAATCGGTTTGTACACCGTTATTGGTGTTTTTGATTAATACATTAGCTCCAGGAATTGGCATTCCTGTGTTGTCTTTGATAGTTCCTGTAATAGTACCGGTTTGAGCTAAAGCGGTCATGGTGGTTAACATGATGCTAAAGAAAACCAGATACTTTGCAAATGAATTTTTCATACAATAATTGGTTTTGGTTAATTAATTAATAAAATTTGTTGTGGTTTGTGTGTATAATAAAATAAATCTACTTTTTTTATATTATCAAAAAAAATAAGTCGATTTTTTTACGAGATAAAAATAAAATTAACTTTTACTTAACGTATCCTGCTTTTGTTGCTTTTTGGCTGTTTTTTTGCTTTTTTTCTTAAATTAAATGTGAATAAAACATTTTTTATTTAAAACACTGTTTTTAAGAGAGTTGTGTGTGTATTTGTTTGTTTTGTGTGTAGGAAGAATTATTTATTGCTTTTTTTTCGTAAGAAATAACTAGTAGGTTGTTTTTTAAATGTAGTAGGGTTTTTGGATTAAAATAGGCCCTTTTCCATTCTCCTTTAAGTTGTTTTTAAGAACTTATTTAAAATTAAGTTAGAAGGCGTTTTGTTAATAATGAGAAAGAAAAATATAAGGTGCGGCATAACAGTACAGGATACTAAACTGATTTGAAAATTATAGTTTAGTCCGCATTTTTAATAATAGGATATTATGATTTTAAAAAGTAAGCTTGTTTGGTTTTTGACTTTTGTAGTGAATTTTTCTTTTGCTTTTAGCGTAACAAATAGGAATGATACAAATATTACTTCTGGTTCAAAACAAGAAATTACAAAATCAAATGACAGTAAGATAACTCAAACTTTTTTATTTGGGACCAAAGTACAAAAGAAGGTTGATAGCAATACAATTACCAAACCACTTGCATATCATTTAGGTAAAGCTTACGGGTTTGACTTTAATACAGTATCAAATGTAAAGTTGCATTCAAATTCATTTAGTTGTACTGCGCCAACTTATTTTTCAGTAAAACTTCCTGAAGGAAATTATCAGGTTTCGGTAGTTTTTGGTAGTAAAACAAAAAGTACCAACACTACCATTAAGGCCGAATCAAGAAGATTATTTGTAAATAAACTCGAGTTGAATAAAGGGCAATTTGTTACCAAGTCCTTTAATGTTAATGTGAGAACTCCAAAAATTGATGAAAACTCAGAAATTCAGTTGAAAGACCGTGATCTGGGACAACTTAATTGGGATGACAAACTCACCTTAGAATTTTTAGGAACAGTAGAAGTCAAAAGTATTACGATAAAATCTATTGATAAGGTTGTAAATGTCTATTTAGCAGGAGATTCTACGGTCACTGATCAGGATTTAGAACCTTGGGCTTCCTGGGGACAGTTTATTACCAATTATTTTGATCAAAATGTAGTGGTGTCTAATTATGCGGTTTCAGGAGCGACTTTGCGTTCGTTCAAGTCGAGTTTGCGTTTGAAAAAAGTCTTGTCGATTATAAAACCGGGAGATTATTTAATTGTTGAATTTGCTCATAATGATGAAAAAGAAAAAGGAGAGGGTATCGGGCCTTGGGATTCCTATTCGGCTTCTTTGCGCGAATTTGTTCAGGCAGCCAGAGATAAGGGCGCAAATCCTATTTTGATTACTCCGGTGCAACGACGTGCGTTTAATGCCGATGGGACTCTAAGACCTACTCACGGCGATTATCCGGATGCGATGCGAAAAGTTGCTCAGGAAATGAATGTTCCATTAGTAGACATTACAAAATTGACTACTACTTTATACGAAAGCTGGGGCGATGAACCATCCCGAAAAGCATTCGTTCAATATCCGGCGAATACTTTTCCGGGACAAAAAGAAAAATTAGAAGATAATACACATTTTAATTCTTTCGGTGCCAATGAAATTGCGCTTTGTGTGATAAAAGGGCTTCGTGATTTAAATAATCCTTTGGCAAAATATTTGATAAAAGACTTGCCGCAATATTATCCAAACCAACCGAATGCTTTTGCAAAATGGACTTTACCCATGAGTAATCGTTTTGAAATTGTAAAACCAGACGGAAATTAATTCTTATAATCTAAAATTATGTTTTTTAAAAAATCATTACAAAGTGTAGCTGCTTTATTGTTACTGTTTTTATGTTTAATAAATGCGAATGCACAAGAAACCAAAAAAGTATTCCTTTCGGGAACTGATTTTGAACATCCTGTAAAATGGGATTTTATGTGTACCGCTGGTGCCAATAGTAAACAATGGTCAAAAATTAATGTGCCGTCTAACTGGGAATTGGAAGGTTTTGGGGAATATACATATGGTCGTTGGTACAAAGAACTGAACCAAAAAGAACCAAGTAAAGAAGAAGGTTTCTACAAACACGAATTTGAAATTGCAGCTTCAGATAAAGGAAAAACGATTTATATTGTTTTTGGTGCAGCGATGACCGATACCGAAGTGAAAATCAATGGAAAATCGGCAGGACCAATCCATCAGGGTGGTTTTTATGAGTTTAAATATGATATTTCCTCTTTGTTGAATTATGGCGGGACTAATGTTTTGGAAGCGCATGTTTCCAAACATTCGGCTAATAATTCCGTTAACGCAGCCGAAAGAAAGGCCGATTGGTGGCTTTTTGGCGGAATTTATCGTCCGGTTTGGCTGGAAATTATGGCAAACCAAAATATCGCTCATGTAGCTGTGGATGCTAAAATGGACGGGACTTTGAATGCTAATTTAGAGTTTCAAAATCTTTCTCAAAAAAGCATAATTACTGCTTCGGTAACAGCAGTTGGCAATGATAAAGTGATCGGTTCGTATTCATTTGATGTGAATGCTAAAGAAGCCAAAAAAACTATTAGTATGAAATTTTCGGAAATTAAGCCATGGAGTCCGGAAACCCCTAATTTGTACAATCTAAAATTGGAATTGAAACAAAATGGCAAAACCATTCATGAAAAAACAGAACGCATTGGTTTTAGAACTTTAGAATTTATCAAAAAAGATGGTATTTATGTCAATGGTAAAAAAATTATCATGAAAGGAATTAACCGTCATGAAATTTGGCCGGAATCGGGCAGAAGTACCAGCAAGCGATTAAGTATCATGGATGTGAATTTGCTAAAAGACATGAATATGAATGCCGTGCGCGGTCATTATCCGGCTGATAGTCATTTTTTACAGGTATGTGATTCCTTAGGGATTTTTGTATTGGACGAATTAGCGGGTTGGCAAAATTCATATGATACGGAGACAGGAACTAAATTAGTTAAAGAAATGGTAACACGTGATGTGAATCATCCTTCCGTAATTATTTGGGATAACGGAAATGAAGGTGGCTGGAACTATAATGTTGATCAAGTTTTTGCCGATTTGGATCCGCAAAAAAGAATCGTTATTCACCCATGGTCTGATTTTAATGGTTGGGATGCACACCACTATCCGGCTTATCAAACCGGAATCCATCGTTTTGTAAATGGAGAAAATGTTTTTTTTCCAACGGAATTTATGCATGCGACTTATGATAATGGAGGAGGTGCCGGATTGGAAGATTTTTGGAATCATTTTAAGGAAAGTCCTTTGTTCGCCGGAGGTTTTATCTGGGTTTTTTGTGATGAAGCGGTGAAAAGAGTTGACTTAAAAGATAAAGTACTCGATTCAAAAGGTTCTTTAGCTGCCGATGGGGTCTTAGGTCCGCACCGCGAAAAAGAAGGAAGCTTCTTTGCTATAAAAGAAATTTGGTCTCCAATTCAGTTTGCGCCTGTAAGCATTACAGCAAAGTTTGATGGTTCATTTTTTATTAGTAACAGCTATATTTATTCTAATTTGAATAGCTGTACGATGGATTACAAAGTGATAAAAGGAGATAAAAATACTTTTTACGGAAATAATCCTTCGACTGTCATAGATCAGGGTAAAATAGCAATTCCAAGTATTGAACCGGGCGAAACTTCTAAAATTAATATACCGCTTGTGGCAAATTTCTTTGAAGGAGATTGGCTCGAAATTACTGCAAAAGACCAGTATGGTAGAGAGATTTATACCTGGTCTTGGTCCATTCATAAAGGAGAATATTTTGCTGAGAAATTTTTGTTGAAAAAAGAATCAAAAGCCAAAGTTTCCATAAAAGACGAAGCAACCTCGGTTTCTTTGATTAGTAAAGACGTTCAGGTTTCTTTCGATAAAAAAACAGGAAAAATTATTTCGGTTAACAATAAAAACGGAATTGTTCCTTTGGCCAACGGGCCTACGCCAATAGGGATGATCGCTCAGGTAAAAGATGTACAAACGGCAATTGAAAATAATGCTGCGGTGTGTATTGTCAATTATATTGGCGGAATCAAAAAAATAAAATGGACATTGACTGCCGATGGCCGTTTGAAAATGGAAATGCTGGCGCTTAAAGATGCCGGTGCCAATAATGGTTTTGATGGTGCTTTCTTTCAGGATAAGGTAGATGCTTTTGGTATTACTTTTGATTTTCCTGAAGAAGGAGTTGAAAGTATCAAATGGCTGGGTAATGGACCTTATCATGTTTGGAAAAACAGAATTAAGGGTACCACAACCGGGATTTGGGAAAAAGAATACAATCAGACGATTCCCGGAGAAAGTTTTGAAAATATGATTTTACCGGAATTTAAAGGCTATCATGCTAATTTGTATGCGGCTTCTTTAAAAGCCAAAGGGAATAACAGTTTCAAAATGTTTTCGACTTCCGAAAAAGTGTTTTTAAGATTGTTTACACCTGATTTGCCTAAAAATGCATTTGAAGGAGCTTATCCACAACCGGCTTTTCCGGAAGGAAATATTTCGTTTATGTATGAAATTCCGGCCATGCGTTCGTTTAAACCTATCGAGCATCATGGGCCACACAGTCAGCCGGCAAGTATCAGGATTAAAAGCGGTGACGATGGTATTCAGATGAATATTTGGTTTGATTTCAGAGCTGAAAAATAGTGAGATAATCAACAATAACAACAATAAATATTAGAAAAATGAGAATGACCAAATTAATGCTTTTGGCTTTTTTAGCACTTTTTTTAGTGCAATTTCAGACAAATGCACAACAAAAAATTACAATTTATACCGTAGGTGATTCCACAGTTAAAAATGGGCGTGGTGATGGTACAGGAGGCCTTTGGGGCTGGGGCGATTATATTGGGCAGTTTTTAGATTCTACTAAGGTGAGAATCGAAAACCATGCTTTGGGAGGAACAAGTACCAGAACCTATCAAAATTTGGGATTATGGGATGCCGTATACAAAAAATTAAAAAAAGGAGATTATGTGCTCATTCAATGGGGGCATAATGATGATGGACCTTTAAATGATACGATCAGAGCCAGAGGTACTATCAAAGGAATTTCAGATAAGTCGGAGAAAATTGTAAATATGATTACCAAAAAAGAAGAGGTGGTGCATACTTATGGTTGGTACTTGCGAAAAGTGGTGAAAGAAGCCAAAGAAAAAGGCGCCATTCCAATCGTGATGTCTCCAATTCCAAGAAATAAATGGAAAGACGGGAAATTACCAAGAAACAATACTTCTTATGGATTGTGGGCGAAACAAATTGCCGATCAGGAAAAAGTGACCTTTATTGATTTGAACGACAGAATGGCTTCTAAATTGGAGAAATTTGGAGAGGCTAATGTTACTGGAACTTATTTTTATAAAAAAGATCATACCCATCCGTCGGCGAAGGGGGCAGTGATGGCAGCGACTTCAATAATAGAAGGATTAAAGGTTTCTACCAATCCTTTGAAAAATTACATTTTGGAAAATCCGGTTATCAAATTGCCTAGAAAAACAAATCTTTTCCTCATTGGCGATTCTACGATGGCTGAAAATAATAATGAAAATGCGGTGGGTTGGGGTGTGATGGCTCCACGTTATTTTGACACAACCCGAGTGAATATTGTAAACAAAGCCAGAGGCGGAAGAAGCAGTCGTACTTTTGATTTTGAAGGTCTTTGGGAGAAAACAAAAAGCGAAATTCAACCCAATGATTTTGTGATTATTCAGTTCGGACATAATGATGCTGGGAAAATTGACAGCGAAAAATTTAGAGGTTCTATTAACGGAATTGGTGATGAAACACAACAAGTAAATCGCGCCGATAGTTTGATGGAAACGGTGCATACTTATGGTTGGTATTTAAAGAAATTCATTCGTGAAACCAGAGAAAAAGGAGCGACTCCAATTGTGATGAGCTTAACGCCAAGAAACGAATGGCCAAACGGAAAAGTAGAACAAAGGAGTACTACTTATGTAAAATGGGCTCAGGAAGTAGCAACTGAAGAAAAAGTAGATTACATCGATTTGAGTGATAAGGTGGCTCAAAAATACCAAGTTTTAGGTCAGGAAGCGGTAAAAGCATTTTTTCCAAAAGATCATACGCATACCGGAAGAGCCGGAGCTAACGCTGTTGCTGAAACGGCCGCTGAGCAACTTAGGGGCTTGAAAAAATTAAAAATTAGTGATCTGGTTTTAGGCAAAAAAGAAATGGAAGAATTGCCTCCGCTCGAGTTGGTAAAATAATTATTTTGTCACCTAGTGCGCAGTCGAGAGCTAGACTGGCTTTCCGAGCGGAGTCAAGGGATGAATGTTTTTTGTAATGTTCTCGACTGCGCTCGAACTGACATCAAATTAAATTTTTATAGCTATGAGATATCGTTATTCATACGGTATCTCATATTTTTTTTGACCTTTTGGATAAATTGATAATTGGTCAATTACAATTCCGGTTTGATTGACTTCAATGGTGATGCTATGTTTTCCTGTTTTTTCTATTTTGATAGGTAAAGTAAAAATAGCAGCATTTCGCAATACATTGGCTTTCCAGTTGGCATCCCTGTCGTAAGAATTCAACTTGAAAGTTTTACTGGTATTTGAATCCAACGTAATGGTTGCCTGATGGTTGGAATCATTAGCGTGAGTAGGGATAAAACGCACTTCCACTTCGTATTCTCCCGTTTTATCTGTTTCAAAAGTATAAGTTACCGAAGGTTTTTCAGCTTCGAAAATTGCTGTTTTTTGCGGAAATAAAGTGATAGCAGCATTGCTGTATCCTAATCCTTCAATCGGTTTCCATTCGTAGTTTTTTGCTCCTTTGACTGAAGCAAAATCCTTAGCCTGAATAGCAATTGGTGTTTCATTTGAGGCTTCCGGTATTAATTCTGCTTTAGGTAAATTGCTATAGTCAATTGCATTAAAAACAGGTAGTTTTCTAGGAGCCATACTCATCATATTATTCCATTTTCCGTTGCTCATTTCGGTGTTGTAAAAATGGGTCAAGGCTTCAATTTGGTTGTAGGCATCCTTGGATAAGTTCAGGTATTTTTCTTTGGTTACCGAATCGGTTGTTGTTAATGCCAAATTCCAATACAAAAATTTACGATTCATAGCAGCGGCACTTTTTACAGGATATTCTACTAATTGGTACCAGGCATCTTTTCGCTCCTGAGGAATAGAATTTGATAAGTTATTTATCTTCGCTACCAATTCATCATAAAGCTGAATTCTGCGTTTGGCTTCGGCCGCAGTAAAATCAGAAAGTTTTATTTGAGTGGTCGGTTCGGTTTGGCTCCAGCCCATAAATTCTGGTTTTCTCAACATCGCTAATCGGTAATATTCACTCATTATATTGCTTACATCATTGGCTACCGCCAAATTAAATTCTCTAGCTGCCCAATTTTTTAAATGTTGCGGAATGCTATTTTCTTTAATTGAATTAATATCCCAAGCCAGATCCATGAAGAATTCCAAATCGTATTCGGCAGGTTTGATATCACCCACATTTACAATCCACATTTTTCGATCGCCATTAGCGTAAGCTCTGGACATTTCTTCCCAGATTAATCCGGGCTGCGTACTGCATAACCACAAATAATCGTGTGGTCGCCCCCAATAACTGACATGGTAATAAACACCGCCACCGCCTGTTCTTTTTTGCTCTGCTTCATTACTGAAACGTCTGATGTATCCGTAGTTGTCGTCGGTCCACATAAGCGTCACATCTTCAGGGATTTTCATTCCTTTGTTGTATTGTTCCAAAACTTCTTTATACGGAATCATCACCTGCGGAATGGAGGTGATTGGTTTTTTAAACGTAGAAGTCAGCATTTCGCGTTGTGTAGAGATGATTTTTTCCACCATATTTTTGGCTTCTTCGGCATTTTTTGCTCCTTCCATCTGGCTGTCATGAGCGCCACGCATTCCTAAACTCATAATAGTTTCGGCTTTACTATCTTTAATTTCATTGAGTCTATCCTGCCAATATTGGTTGATTGTAGTACTATTGGTAAAATAGTTAAAATCGCCCATCGTTTTTTTGTCCCATTCATCTACATTGTTCCGCATCATAGGTTCGGCATGTGAAGTTCCTAACAGGATATGGTATTTTTGCGCCATTTCTTTATTGCCCTGAATTTTGAAAAATGCTTTGGTAGAAGGATGCATGGCCGGCCAAATACAATTGGCTTTCAGGCGTAATAACAATTGGAATATTTTTTCATAGGTTTTTGGACCAATATCGCCTGTTGCTGCTTCGAAAGTTTTGGCAGCCCAGGGCTGTAATCCCCAGTCTTCATCGTTAAGGAAAATGCCACGAAATTGCACCGACGGGCTTTCGGTAATTCCATTAGCAGGCAGGTTTAAAATCAGTTTTTCCTTTTTAATATTGCGTACATCAGCCCACCATTTCCAAGGAGAGACTCCTAATCTTTCGGCAGTTTCAAAGATGCCGAAAACAGTTCCACGGATATCACTTCCTACAATGTATAAGTTGTTTTTATCATTGCTGATGCTAAATTTTTCCCATCCGCCTTTTAAGTTCGATTTTTTATAGTCTTTAAAAAGGTTTTCATTGATTTGACCAATGTATATCCCATTTGCATTCTCTGTTTTTTTTGTAGCAACAATCTGAGGTTTTTTGTCTGTAATTTCCTGAATATCGTTTGCTAGTTCGTTTACCGCCCATAGAACAAGTTCATCCGATTTTGGGTCAACATAAATAGTTGAAACTTCCTTTTTATCGGCAATAAGAAAAGAATTTTGCTTTTGCTGACTCCAAAAAAGTTGGGATGTCAACAGCAGTAATAATAATATTGAATGCTGAATTGTTTTTTTCATTTACTAATTATTTGGATGAGTTTTTTTAGCTTTTTAATAGCCGTCTAAAATATGATAATAAGCTCAAAATAAGAAGTGATTTCGTGTTTTTTACAAGATGTAATCGATTACTAAAAACTGGCTTTTTTTCTTTATTTTTGAGGTTTATTAGTTTTTAATCTACAATTTATTAGTGATGACGAAGAAAATTTTAGGCTTGGTGTTTTTTCTTTTTTTAATTTCAAATTCAAATGCACAGAGTATTTACAAATTAACGGTTGCAAAGGATGGAAGTGGTGATTTTAATACAGTCCAGACAGCGATTGATGCCGCCAATACTGAAAAAGGAACTGTTTTGATTTATATTAAAAAAGGGATTTACAAAGAGAAATTAGTTATTCCTTCCTCAAAAAAAGGATTGCAATTGATAGGTGAAGACAAGGATAAAACCATTATAACTAATGATGATTATTCGGGTAAACCCAACCCAGAGACAAAACGAAATTTTGGAACTTCCGATTCTTATACGCTTTTGGTTCGTGCCGATGATGTACGAATCGAAAATGTTACCATTGAAAATTCCTGGTGCGAAAAAGGGCAGGCGGTTTCCTTATGTGCAAAAGGGGAACGTTTTATAATTAAAAATTCGAGGATTTTAGGCTGTCAGGACACTTTGCTTACCGATGGTGATGGATATTATCAATACTACGAAAATTGCTATATCGAAGGAACGACTGATTTTATTTTTGGTCCGGCTGTTGCGGTTTTCCAAGATTGCATCATTAAGAGCAAGATCAATTCGTATATAACAGCGGCTTCAACGCCCGAAAATCAGGAGTTTGGTTATGTGTTCTTTAATTGTAAGTTGATTGCCGATGCTAATGCAACTAAGGTATTCTTAGGCCGTCCGTGGCGTCCTTATGCTAAAACGGTTTTTATGAATTCTAATTTAGGAAAACACATTTTGCCGGAAGGCTGGAATCCTTGGAAAGACGATCGCTTTGCCGATAAAACGAAAACGGTTTTTTATGCCGAATACAATAATAAGGGAAAAGGAGCCAAAACCAATAAAAGGGTTGCTTGGTCACATCAATTAACTAAAGAAGAAGCAGCTAAATACAGCCTGAAAAATATTTTTCCTAAGGATGATTTTTGGAAAACGATTCGATGAATTTTTAGCTTAGCTCCGCAAAGTCTCTGACTTTGAGGATGTGTTAAACTGTCTATGAAAGGCGTAAAAATATCGGTTAAAAACCGATTATTACTCCCGAAAAGTTGCAAACTTAACACATCAGGGTATAAAAAAAGCACGCAGATTTTGCAGATTTCAGCAGATAATTATTCTGTAATCTGGGGAAATCTGTAAAATCTGCGTGAAAATTGAATGTTTCGAACGTGAAAGGATTCGAGCATGAGCGTAGGGGTACTCGTTGTAAACGAGCACTAGATAAGTGGTTTATATTTCTCTATATATCAAATTATAAGGTAATATTTTTTGTTCAATGTCTATTTTTGTTAATGAGTAAACACCGAGATTCATCGTTAAACTATATTTGTCAATTGATTGAATTACAATTGTTTTCTCGCTAAAATAACCAAAATTTTTACCATTTAGATCTGAACCTAAGATTACTTTACCGTCAATTATTTCTATGGGCTTATTTACATTTTCAGCAACTTTTATCATCTTATTTATAGCTAATAAGATTTCTCCAGTAGGATAAATTGCTAATTCAAGTAGAAAAAAAGTTGAAACTAAATCTTGAATATTATAAGTTATTATCTTTTTTACCTGGCTCATAATGTGAATAATTAGCATTTTAGAATTTTGTGTAATGCCAACTTGTAAACTATCATTTTTCCTATGACCATAATATAATATTGGTCCACTTATCTTATCGCTTTCAAGTTTTAGTTGTAAGCAAATTCTAATTCCTTTATCTTTCTTTGCTCTAATTGGAAATTGCATATAAGCTTTTTCAAATAATATTCCATCAAGTAAAACTCCAGCTTTCATAATTTTTGCTTGAAAATTGATATTAGGTGAGTGACCATTATTGTCTCCAACTAATAATGAATACATTTCATCAAAAATTTCAAGAAGAACTTTTGAAATTGATTTTGTTATGTTGTATGCTAAGTCTGGTAATTTTATGAATAAGTTTTCATAAAGAAATTCTATTTTTTCAATGTTTTTGTCAGGTTTCATATGTATTCCACCATTATAAGCCAATCCCATTATGAAATCTTGAACGGAATATTCATATTCATCTGTTCTTAAAATGGAACTATTGAAGAAATCTGACAAATCGATTTCTAAAATATCTACTTTATTTGAAGGAGTTATTTTCTTATATTCGAAATTTCCGATCTTTATTAGTTGATATGCTTTAAAATTTGATGAAACAACAGCAAGCCTTATAAAATCGAATCTATTTATTTGATTTACCCAAGGATTTGGTTGATCAATGTACATTATTCTATAAAAAAGAGGTAGACTACTAAAGATTCGGTCAGAATCATCTTCAAAATCACTTTTTAAGTTTAGAAAATGAGCTATTCCACGAGTGGTTCTTGTAAGATCTTTTTTCATTTGTAAATATGTCTAACTTGTTTATAACTGTCATCAAATATCTAGTATACAGCCAATTTAGGTAGATTGCCGCTATATTCGCTAAAATAAATAAAAAAAATATTTTCTTACAAAATAAAAAAGTGCAGTCTGTACTGTGCTTTTAAAAATATACCTAAAATAAAAGTTTTAAGGAACCAATTTAATATTCGGTTTTGGAGCCGGTTTCATTCCTGTACCCATATAAAAACTGGTGTGTGGCGGCTGGTTGTAGCCAACGTTTTGCCAGGCAATGGCCAGTCGGTATTGCGAATCGTGCATCAGGGTATATTGCCTGATAGTCGTAGGAATCGTAGTGGAATAAATACGCAGTTCGCTATTGTCTTCACTTCTTAAAATGAGTTCTTCTCTCCAGTCTCCTAAAATATCAGCAGAAAGGGCAGGAGTCGATTTGGTTCCATTGTTAGAACGCGCTCCTTCGGCGGTAAACAGTCGTCCTTTTCCGTATTTGTCAATATAATTGGAGTTCAGGATTTCCCTTGAAGCATCGCCATCCCAATAAATGACAAAGTTAGCGGCCCGTGGAGCATCTCCAATACGATTTCCTTTGATGTCATACAAACCTCTTGAGCCTGACCACCACATTTGCGCGCCAATTCTACTAGAATCAATATTATCAGCAACACCTCTTCCTACATCTTCATTAGGAGCAGCGGTAAACAAAACTTTTCCATTGGCAGCTGAAAATAGCGCCACTCCAGGTCCTGTAGTTCCTTCTTCAATTTCATGAACGCCAAAAACTTCCTGACCCGGAATTTCAGGGTCTAAATCGCTTACGTGAAGCGCATCACCATGTCTGAATCTTGTAGTGTACAGCCCTTTTCCATCGTTATCAACCACCATCGATCCATAAACAATTTCGTCTTTTCCGTCATTATTCACATCGGCAACCGAGAGTCCGTGATTTCCCATTCCTGAAAACGGATTGTTCCCGTCTTTGCTGTCGAAAACCCATCTTGAAGCCAGTTTTTTATCTTTAAAATCCCAGGCTGCCATCACAATACGGCCGTAATACCCACGACACATGACCACGCTTGGATGCACGCCGTCCAAATAGGCAATGCAGGCCGTAAAACGATCGACTCTGTTTCCAGTTCGGTCGTTTTTCCCGTTTCCGCCTTTTCCTCCCCATTTTCCAATATCTCCTCTTTCAGGAATATAAGGCACTGTGGTTACTATTTTTCCTGATTTTCCGTCAAAAACCGTCAGGTATTCTGGGCCTTGTAATATTTTACCGAAAGTAGGCGAGTTTTGATTGGTATCTCTCCAGTCTTTTGAGGCATCACCAACCACATTATTGGCGCTGTCAGTAGTTCCATCGGCGGTTTTACAAACAAACTCAGCTATACCGTCGCCATCCAAATCGTAAACCATAAACTGGGTATAATGGGCGCCTTCGCGGATGTTTTTACCCAAATTAATTTCCCATAAAAATTTCCCATCTAAAGTATAGGCCTGAAAAACGGGTGGATCTGTTAATCCTTTAAATGAATTGTCTGCTCCTTTTCCTGTCATGTGAACGATCAAATCATAACGGCCATCACCATCTAAATCTCCTACAGAACAATCGTTAGGAGAATATCCCGGAATAGTTTTTATAGGAATGGATAAATAATTTTTATCGGGACTATTGGCTGCGATGGTGAAACTGCCTTTGGCTTCTTTTTCGACTCCGTTCAAAACCGTTTTTACAAACCAGGTATTTTCTTCGGCAGGATTGGCTTTTTCATCAATTAGATTGGTAGCTCCGGTGATGGGTTTGTCGTTGACAAGAATGGCTTTGTTGTTTCCGCTTTTTCGATACAAATTAAAAGCTAAATGATCAGCATCGGAGCCTAAAACGCGCCAGCTAATATAAAAATGACCTTTTTCTTTTACTGCAATCAATCCTCTGTCAAGGGATTCCATTTGCCTTTGGGCGAATAATAAAGAACAGGATAGTTGAAAAGCGAGTAGTATTAGAAGTTTTTTATTCCAGGTGTTTTTCATGGTTGAGGGTTGGTTTGGTTATAAAGATGCTTTTAGTTATCAATTTTTATACCATTAGACTGTAAAAAAGTGAAGATGTTTAACGTGTTAGGGGCTTTTTTGTTAAAAAAAAATCCTGAGAATTAATAACTCTCAGGATTTAGATTATCAAAAACGTCAGTTCGAGTGTTTTTTGCGTAATGTAATGAAGCAAAAAATGTATCGAGAACGGTTTTTGATGATAAATTTTCTTGTTCTTTATACTATTTCCTCAGTAAAATCAATACCAATGATGTTTTTACTAAAAATGGTTCTCGATACAAATTTTCTGAAAAAGCTATTCGCATTTTCTGAAAATTCACTCGAACTGACGAAGATTTAGAATCAAAAAACAATTTCACTTAACGGGTTATTAAAACATTTTTTCAAGACCTTCCCATTTTACATTCCATTTTCCATCTTTTGGGAAACCCGGATTCTTTTCGGTAGTCCCGTCCCATCCGGCACACATCATGGCAACGGCTGTAAGAACTCCTCCGTTTCCTGGCAAATAAATAGGCAAACGACCTTCCTGATAATTGTGTCCGTTAACTAAATAGGTATTGGTTTGTACATTCATAAACAAGGCGTCAACCGCTTTTTCAGGCATTCCTAAACGAGCTGCGGTCATCGCTGTCATTGGGAAATCCCAACCCCAGGTTTCTTTCCATGACCAAGTTTTCCAAATCAAATCGAAGGTGTTTTTCATGATGGTTTTGTCCAATAAGGTCGTTTCAGGCAACATACCATAAGTTCCAAAAACAGAAGGATGATCGGTTTTGTATTCCGGATTGGTATACGAATCCGTTGCGCTTTCGGTAGCTAAATACACATTGTCCTGAACAGGCAATTTTGATAACTGAGCTACCACATCTTTCCATTTGGCAACTTCCGGTTCGCCAACACGTTTTTTCCATTCTAAAGCGGTGTTTAATGCCCAATTCCAATAAGCCAATTCGTAAGTAGGATTAAAAGTTTCATCGGCTTTAAAACGTTCCTGTGCCGGAATTACTCCGGGACCCAGAATGTATCTTTTTTTCTCATTGTCGTAATAAGCAAAAGAAGCCATGAAATCGGCAGTGGCAAAAACGCGTTTTTTGTATAAATCCAAAGTCGCTTTGTCTTTATGGTCGCGATACATCAATTCGGCATAAGTAATGAAATGCGGCTGTTGCCAAATCAACAATGCCCCAATTGAAGAAGGCGCTTCGTTACCATCCGGATCGGTCATTTTTTGCCATCTTACCCCATCATAACCCTGTCTTACGGCAATTTTTTTGGCATTATCATAAACTTTGTTGTACCAAGGAAGGCTTTTTTCTAAAAGTGCAGCTCTTCCCCAAAGCGGATAATGAACGCCATGCCACCAGTGCATTTCGAGGTGTGGTTTGCCGTACCAGCTGTTGTAAGTTAAACCTGTTTCCTGCGGCGGTTCATTTCCGGCACATTGCAATTTGGTTAGATATTGTGATAAAATGACTCTGCGTTCCAATTCGAAAGCACGGCTGTCGGTACATTTTGAAAAATCAACGGCAGCTCCGCTTTTCCAGAATTTCTCCCATCCGTTAACACTGCTGGATTGGATTGCAGCCACATCAGGAGTTTGTATTTTGCCTTTGTATGCCGGAGCAAATTCGCAGCTGAATTCAAATTGCTTGTCTTTTGGAGTAACGATATAATAATGCGCTTCTTTTTGAGCAATAGCAGCGTTTCCTTTCCATTTCAGACCAATATTGTAGGTGATAGAATCCATTTTGTGCTTGATAATGGCTTCGTTTTTTCCGTTGTTTGAAAGCGTGCTGGTATAAGCTAAATCGGCTTTCCACAAGTTTCCATTGTCGCCCCATTTCATTGTTGGGAACGGAATGCGTAAGCGGATTTTCAATTGTCCTTTTTTAATTAAATCCGAAACTACTTTTACTCCAATAGCATCCTTTTCCTGGTGCGAAGCAGTCCAAACCGTTACAGGGCTTCCGTCAAAAGTAAAAGAACTTTCAATTACTCCCGTCCAGACATTCAAAGTTTGTTTGATGTTCTTAATATCCGAAGGCTGAGCCAGCGAACCATCTTTTTTATAGAATTCAAATCCTAAATTCCCTAATTGCAGGCGGTGAGCATTGGCACGAAAATATTCTACAGCATTTTTAACTTGTTCGGTAGATTTTTGTTGAACTGCATAAGAAACCTGTCTTCCGTTTTGCTGAAAATTTTTTAAGCTTTCTTCAAATTTATAATTTTCAGTATTCGGAACAGCATCCCATCCCCATTCCGACTGGGTTCCCAGTGGCACACCTGCCTGATAATAATCCGGGAATGTTTGTAATCCTGTAGCATCAACGGTGAAGGCGAAAGTTCCGTTTCCAACAGATAAAGAACCCAAAGTGTCAATTTTGGTGATATTGACATTGTGTCTTGTTACCAATGCTTTTCGGTCTATTTTTTCCTGTGCTTTTGCTGTGGTTAGTAGCAGGTATACAGAGAGGCTGATTAATAATTTTTTCATGTTAATTTCTGTTTAAAGTTAGGCTCATTAGTCCAATAAGTACTTCATTGGCAATGGCTTTTATTTCTATGCTTTTTAGGTTTTTATTTTGATCCAATGGAATATCAATAATTGTTCCGGCTCCGCCTTCGACCCCAAAATCACTGAAACCTTTTATCGATTTAAAATCCTTAAAGTCTCTGCTAATCGTTCCTGTTTTTAGATAGACTCTTGGTGGTTTTTGAGCATTGGTGGTAAAAGCATAGCCATCGGTATAAAAATCCTGTTCGATAGGCCACCAGTTTTCCGGATTCTTCAGTTCCAGTTTCTCGCTGCTGCCGTCGGTGTAAATTATAATTATTTCGCCATTGGTAAAACGACTTTGCATTGGATTAGTGGTTCCCGCCACCATTAAATAAGCGTGAGAGGCTTTTCCCGAAAGGGGAATGGCAACTGATTTAGGGAAATTATCCCATTGCGAAACAAAGGCAATATTTTTTTTATCAGCATTCGAAGGCGTAGAGAAAGGAACTCCTTGCGGACTACTAATTTGATTGTTTGTTCCTGCTTTTGCTCTGAGTCCGGCATCATCAATTAGAGGTTTTACAAGAGGATAACACCAGTTGCCAATGCCCTGAGTAGGGATTTGAAGACTTGGCGATTGCGCTCTCGGGCTGAGGTATTTGTTTTCGAAAATATTCGTGACTTTGTCATTGAAATAGCCATCCAGTTTTACAGTCTCCCAGTTTGTTTTTGAATTGGCTTGAATGTCCCAGTTGGTGAAATTTAATTTTGTTTTGGAACCATCTTCAGCAGTTATTTCAACAGCATTTGTTCCCGAAACTAATTGTGTCAAAGGGATTTCAATATTGTTTTCTGAGTTCGCTTTTAAACTGATTTTAATGCTGTTTGCTTTTTGATTCGAAATAAGTAATCCATTTATTGCTTTTGATGAATTGTTTTTGATGGTTACAACTGCATTTTCTCCTTTTATCGAAGTCGAAATGATTTCAAATTTTGGAGTAATATTGATATCAATTGCCTGCCACCAAATCAATTCTTTTTGTTTTAGTTTTACAAAGAAAGATTTGCTGCCCAAATTATTTGCTACAGCATTGATTTCGTTATTGCTTAAAACAACTTTTGATAAAGCGTTTTGAGTATCTTTTATTTCTAAAATGGTAGCTTTATTAGTTGTGATTTTCATGTTTTCGCCTTCGCAAATGGTGGAAACCGCAGTTGGTTGTTCTAAAAGTTCATTGCTCCAAACGATTTCAACCCTATACGAATCGGCATATTGATTTTCGATACTGATTTTTGGACTTCCAACAGTTCCATCAATCATTTTCCAAGAGACTTCTTTACCGTTAACCGTCACTTTACTGATACTTTCATGAGTAGCATTGACCAATAATTGCAGATTCATTTTTGTTGCAAAATGAGGTTTGATTTGATAAACATCGGTGTTTGTTGTTCTTTCGAAAGCAAAAGCCACATCCGGAATTTCAAGCGAAGCATGATCCCATGATTTTGGTAAACCGGGCTGAATCGTTAAGGTGTTTTTAAGTGCATCAGGTTGAATCCCGAAAAGTCCTTCTACTAAAGTTCGTCCTGCCATTCCAACAGGATCGGCAAAGTCGCGATACAATTCGCCACGAATGGCATCCTGAAACAACAATTGTTCAAAACCACCCGGCGAAGCCCCCAGATAGATGCTTTCGATTAAGCCACTTTCCCAAAGTCGGTACGCTTTTTCGCTTTGTCCACCCTGCCAGTAGGCTAGGGAAGTGTGCAAAATTTCAGCCAGCGCCACATTGTTCAGCGACCAGGTATAAGGCTGCCAGTTGGTGGTGGATACTATTTCGAGATTCTTTTTGTCTAAACCTTCGGCAGCAACCGGGATATGCGGGATGTCGGTATCTACATAGCGCAAGGCTTGGTAAGCTTGAAAAGGATTCGCGATTTCACTGTCTAAGGCATGATAAATCGTCCAGATTGCAGGCGTATCATGGGTGAGTTGGTTGCCCAAAAGGTCTTTGTATTCGGCAAAAGTACCTTTGTTGTTCTTCCATAATTTTTGCTGAATTGCCTGATGAATGTGAGCCGCTTCTTTGGCGTAAGCCGAACCATCTTCGCTAATAATCTTTGCTAATTCCGCTACCATTTTATTGGCATAATAATTATAAGCCGATGTATGAGTCACACCGCCACCGCTGTATTGCAGGGCATCACTGGCCCAGATCGCTGCATAGGCATCATAGAGTCCGTCGCCATCCACATCGTAATTTCTTTTTTCCCAAGCCAGATGCCTTTTGATAACAGGCCACATTTTTTTTAGGAAAACTACATCTCCCGTCCATTTAAAATGACGGATTAACTGGTCTATAAAAACCAAATTCATATCATAATGATGCGCTATTTTGTTGTTGTTAGGATTGCGGCTGATGTAACCGCTACTGAACATAGAAGTGCCTATTTTTTCCAGTTGGCGCGCATAATTTCTAGTCGTATCAGGAACTACAGGACCAGATTCTGGTTCGGTAACCTGTGAGTTTCCATAGCTTTCAAAATGGGTTTTGGCTCTGTCATGCCAGCCTAAAGGATCGGCAACATAGGCGCCACGCCAGGCGTTTAAATACATGCGCCAGGCCACAGCCCCATGTAAATAAGCGGGATTTTCCCAGATGGCATCGGCAGCCATGGCTAATGCGCCGCCCAAAGTATTGATGTAAGGATCGGGTGTATTTACTTTTATTCGGTTTGCCAAAACTTCGCTTTGAACAATGGCTTTTTTGAATCTTTCGGCTACTATTTGTTGGCTGTTATTTTCAATTTTAGCAGTGTTTTCGAATAACCAATAATTTCCTTCTTTCGAAAATTGGTTCAGTTGGCCAATAATCATTGGAACCGAATCTGCTTTCGAATTATAGTTTTCTAATGGTGTTTTTAGGAAATTGGCACTAGCCAAATGTACTTTCGAATCCGGAAAAACAGCGTTGATTAACTGCGTGTTTTCAGTCGCTTTTTTACTGCTCGCTGAACCATAAGAAACACTAAAGCTGTTTTTGTTAATCTGATATTGATTGTTGACGCAATATTCCGGTTGTAAATAAAAAACGGATTCAGGATCGCCGCCAATGTCACCGTTTCGGAAGAATTTTTTACCGCTTGCACCACCGTAAGCCCATATTAGGGAAGTGTTTTTAGGTATATTATCTCCGATAACTTTCAGAATAAAACCATCACTATCCGCCAGAGCGACAATTTGAATGGTTAAAGTCGCATTGGCAAGTAAAGCATCTTTTATTACATACTCAACTGTTCCGGGAGTGTATTTGGTGTTTATTTTATCGGCTTCGGTAATCCATTTGCTGTTTTTTCCATTGACTAAACCCAATTTGAAATTCCCTCCCATACCCGGCATGTACATAGCAAATTCAGGCAAATCACCGGCTTCGACTCTAAAAGCAGTGTTGGTTCCGTACAAGGCACGGTTGAATTTTCGGGTTCCGTTTTGTAGAACAAAACTTTTGCCTTCAGGTGTATAATGGATTTTTCGCTTTTCTCCATGCCATAAATTCTGACTTTGTGCAATCAGATTAGATATAGAAAAAGAAAGCAGTAGCAGGGAAATAGCGGTTTTGGATTTCATTATAGAATGATAATTTTTTGCCACGAATTACTTCGTTTATTCGCGATCGCTCGGGTCACGAATTTTATTAGTTATTTATTATCGCTTTTATTTCACGAATTTTATTTTAATTAGTGAAATGATAATAGATAAACCTCAATAATTAAATTAGTGAATTCGTGTCTCTATTTTACGTGTTACTTTTTAGTAGTGGTTACAGCTTTTGAAAAATCTACATTCTTTGAATTTTCAATTTTTAGTGTCGAATTATCTAAAGCATTTATAGTTACATCGTCTAAAATCCAATTGCTGCTGTAGGCAATGTTTCCTGCAGTTTCGGCTGTAATATGGACATTTTTAAGAGTGATGTTTTCGACAATAGATTCCTTTAATCCTGCAACCGATATAGCTTTTTTAGCTCCTTTGATGTCAATGTTTTTTAAGTAAATATTTCTAAAAACAGGAATTCCTTTGGAGGCGGGTTCTACTTTAGTGAGCATCTTTTTCCAATGTATTGGTAAAGTTTCTTCGGTATAACCAGCCGGAAGTTTGGAGTAGCTATAAGCCGGATTCCAGTTCATCGAAACAGTGATAAAAGTACCTACGCTTTCCATTTTGATGTTTTCCATATAAACATCTTCTACAGTTCCGCCTCGATTGGTGGCCGATTTGATATTTAATCCGTTTTTAGTTCCGTATCCCTGAATGTTGGAAGCATAAACGTGGCGAATACTTCCGGAAGTTTCACTTCCCAGAGTAAATAAACCGGCTCCCTGACGGGCAATACAATTGCGTACCACCACATATTCGGTTGGTTTGTTTACACGCAATCCATCCCAATCACGACCTGCTTTCAGGCAGAAATTATCATCATTGCAATCAATATCACAGTTTTGAACCAATATCCATCTTGACGAATCGATATCCACTCCGTCGGTGCTTGGGCCATGCCCGCCAATATTGTTTCTTATTTTGATGCCATCAAAGGTAATGTATTCTGAATATAAAACCTGCACGGTCCAGAATCCTGCTCTTTGGATGTTTACATCTTTAAGAAAAATGTTTTTAGAATTAGTAATTAAAATGGTTCTGGGACGTTTGGCATCATAATCTACAATCCATCGCAAGTCTTTGGCTTCGTATTCTTTGCGTAAATTCCAGTAATAATCCCAGTGTACCTTTCCTTGTCCATCGATAGTACCTTCGCCATCAATAGTTACATTTTTTTGATCTAGTACGTTGATTAGAGCAGCAGGCCATTTCATTTCAATTCCGGCAACACGGGTATCAATTTCCAGATAATCGGCAATGTTTTCACTGCCTAAAATAGTGACAGCTTTTGGTACATAAAAATGCACTCCTTCTTTGATGAATAATGAACCCGTTAAGTAATTTCCGGGTTTGAAAGTAATCGTACCGCCACCATTTTTACTACACTCATCTATGGCTTTTTGGATGTTTTCAGTCGAAAGTGTTTTGCCATCATTTAATGCTCCAAAATCGTTCGCATAATAGGTTTTAGCTTTAAAAGCATTTTCTTTTGCACCTACTTTGTTGATCCAATTCGGTTCAAAAGTAGCCGAACGATTGCTTGTCTGAGTTGTTCCTTTGCAGGAAAGCAATACAAGAAAAATGGTGCTAATATACAGATAGTAGTTTTTCATTTCAGATGGTTTAGACTTCTAAAATCATTAATTACCGTTTAATCGCTATCCTGTACTTGCCTGATTTTAAAAGGAAATTGTATGGACTGATAAAAAAGAGATAGTTTTGGATAATTTCGATTTATTCTCCTCCTAAATTCACTTCTTTTGCATCCTTGTTGAATTGCTCTTTCAGCTTGTTTTTTAGATTTTCGGCTAGTTTTTCATGTTGTTGAAATACATTTTGTTTTTCTTCAGGATCTTTTTCGATATTATAAAGTTCGAAAACGGTTGGCGCATTTTTATGTCTGGTTCTTATTAATTTCCAGGGTTTTTCAGTAATGCTTTCCTGCAAATGTCCTCTAATGTAAATTTGCTGATTTGGGATGGAATCTTTGGAGATAATCGAATTCCAAATGTTTTTTCCTTCTACAGTTTCAGGAATAGATTTGGCTCCGGCCAAGGTTAAAATGGTTGGCATTAAATCGCTTACGGAGATGTAGTTTTTATTTAAAGAAGCATTGATTTTGTTTTTCCAATAGATGATTGCAGGTACTCTTACAGCGCCTTCGTAGTTAGTGGTTTTCCAGTCGCGCAATGGGAAATTGCTTCCTAAAACGTCATTTGCAGCATGTCTTCCTTGGTATTGATTTCCCGGAATCCATTTGTCCATAGCACCATTATCACTCATGAAAATCACAACAGTATTTTGGTCTAAATGCTGTTGTTTTAAGGTTTTTAATATTTGTCCAATGCTATAATCCAAATGCGACATAGCAGCGGCATAGTCTCTTCGGGAATTATTTTTAATGGTTTTCAGATAAGGTTTTTTCCATTTTTCTTCTTCCTGTAAAGGAAAATGCGGAGCACTGTAACTCAATTGGATATAGAAATTCTTAGCAGGGTCTCTTTTGGTTTTTAACCAATTAATTGCCTCGTTTTCTATTAAATCAGTGACGTGTCCTTTTTCGGTAATAAATTGGCCGTTTCGGTGCCAACTGGGATCTCCGTTTTTGTATTCATGGCTGTATTGGTCTATTTGCCCATGTAAAAAGCCATAAGAATAATCAAATCCATAGACTTTAGGTCCGCTGGAAGGGTTTAATCCCAAATGCCATTTGCCAAACAAAGCCGTTTGGTAATTTTGCTTGTGTAGCGCTTGAGGAAGCGTAGTTACATTTGCCGGAAGGCTTAAATTACTTTTGTCACTTATTGGGGCAACAATTCCCATGCGGCTAGAAGGTCTTCCGGTAAAAAAACTCGCTCTGGATGGAGAACATGTAGGAGCAGTGTACAAACGGTTGAGTTGGGCTCCGTTTTTGGCAAGCCAGTCAATGTTTGGAGTATGTATTTCTGAGCCATTATAGCTCACATCATTCCAGCCTGCATCATCAGCGACAATAACCACAAAATTTGGTGTAATAGGTTTTTGAGTTGATTGACCAAAAGTTACAACCCATAAAAATAATACGGCTATGCTGCTGATGAAGTGGCTATTCATGAATGAGGTAAGATTTTTAAAATTATTTAGATGCTTTTAATTGTAAAGAACTGTCGTTGATTTCAAATTGGTTGTTTTTAAGCATTAAAATGATTTCTGAACCGGCTAAAATTACAGGTCCATAACCATGCGCAGCAAAAACATTGATAGGGCGGTAGTAGTAAAAAGCGGGATCAAAACCCATTCCGGTTCCTACGCAGGTTCCTTCAACTTCTCCTTTGTCGTTTACTTTTGTGGCTACTGCATTCCAGGCTAATAAGGCAGCAGGAGCATAAGCAGCCTTGTCAATATAGCCTCTGTTAATAGCGCGGGTGATTGAATAAGCATAAATAGCAGTTGCCGAAGTTTCCAAATAAGTATCGTTACGGTCAATTAACTGATGCCAGAAACCGGTTCCATCCTGATAAGCAACCAGTCCTTTGATGTGTGCTCTTAATTGGTTTAAAACCATGTTGTATCCCGGATGGTCTTTTGGTAAAACTTCTAATAGTTCCACCATCGTCATTACTGCCCAGCCATTGGCGCGAGCCCAATGAAATTGCGGATGTTCCTCTATTGATTGTACCCATCCGTGCATGTATAAGTTTTTTTGGCTGTTGAACATACGCTCAGAGAATTGTTTTACCTGTTTTACGGCATCGTCATAATATTTTACATCTCCAGTCAATTTACCCATTTGTGCCAAAGCAGGAACTGCCATAAACATGTCATCCAACCACAAAGTATTAGGTTGCGGTCTGTTTCTTGCCAAAGTTCCATCAGTTAGGCGAAATTCTTTAGTGCTGATGTAGTCCATGAAATGATCAATTAATGGTCTAAGGTCGGTTTTTGATCCTGCTCTTTGTGCTTTAATCATCGAGGCAGTAACGGCTCCGCCATCGTCCAAAGCGTGTGGTATTAAGAAACCGTGTACCGGAGAAGGAAATTTACTGTTTTTAGCAAGCTCTTTTTTGTAATAAGGAGCAATGTCGGCGATTAGTTTTAATCTTTTATTCGTGTAATCGGCATATTTTTGATCTCCTGTGGCTTCAGTTGCAAGAAGCATTCCCGCATAAGTTACTCCCCATTCGTAGCTGGTTAATCTAAAGGTTCCTGGAGCAAATACGGTATTTTCGTTCAGTTTTTTTAAATCGGTAATTTCCTGTTTGGTTTTATTGTCTATCAGGCCAGCCGGAGTTGTTTTTTCAAGAAAATTATAAATTCTATCGATGGTAGCTTTGATTTCCTGAGTCGATTTTGCTCCATAAGGTGTAGGATAATCGGGTTGTAAAAGATGTAAAGGCGCGGTAACATCGTTTGCAGGTTGCTGAGCGTTTACAAGAGTTGGTATTGCCATTATGGCTGCCGCAACTCCGATTTTAATTCCGGTTGTGAATGGTTTGGTTTTCATTTTGGTTTGGTATTATATTAATGGTTTGTTAGTGCGTTTTTTATTTTACTGCAACATCCCAAACTTTTGATAGTTGGGACGTCCCTTTTGGTCCTTTGATGTTTAAAATTACAACATATTTTCCGGCTTCTTTGTATTGATGAATCGGATTTTGTTCAGTTGAAGTTGTTCCGTCACCAAAATCCCAATTCCAGGAGTTAACTTCGCCATCAGATTCATCAACGAAAGCGACTTCTCTTTTTGGCATATTCACAACCTTAAAAGACCATTTGGCTTCAATTTCTTTTTTGAATTGGTTTTCCAAAGGCATCAGTTTAAAAGGCAGGCTGTAAGAAGCATTTCCATACATTTTGTGTTCTTTTGAAAGATTCCAAAAACCATTGTTTTCTGTTTTGTTTACATCATCATAATCGATTATTGCCCAGCAAAGCCCGATGTTTTTATTTTCTTCCAAGATGGATTCGATTGCTCTTGAAGGATCGTTTCCTGCATAATCAAAAGGAGTGATCCAGAATTCCAAGGTTAATTTTCCACTTTGACCCGGTTTAAAATTATAATGGTAAGAAACATTGGCATAAGGAAGTTTTTTAATCCAAGGTTGACTACCCCAAACCATCGTCCAGTCTTTCTCTAATGCTGGAGTGAAAATATGGTAGTTTTGAGCATGCACTCCGTGGTAGGAGAAAAAGGCTTCCATTGTATTTGTTAGACTTGGATTGGGGTGAAAACGGTCAATAAAAGGGCCTCCTGATTGGTCCGCATCAACTATCAATTCAAAAGTATCGTTGTGTAAACCCGGTAATGAAAAATCCCAATAATCATCATAAGCTTCATAAAGAAAATACAAACGATTGAGCCCTTTTACCCAGCCTACTTTTACGCTAACATCCAGGTTTTTTGGGTTGGCTTTGGGTTGTTTACCGCTATCGTCCCATAATTGATCCATTCCCACCACATAATTTTTAGGTACCATTTTCCAGTCTTCACTATTCCCGTCTATCGTAGGGATTTTATTGGCAGGAAATTGAAATACTTGAAATTGTCTGTTTTCTTGAGAGTAGTTGAGTTGAGTTAGGAAAGTTATTACTATAAACGAAAAGCTGTACTTTGCTTTAAAGCTAAAATTGAAAATTGATTTGAATTTAAAAAGCATTGTATGAAGGTTTTTGTTCTGACGGTATTTAGTTAAAAAAGCCCCAACAAAGGTTAGGGCTTAAAACTAAAAACTCACTTTTAAAACTAAACTAAAAACTAAATTATAAATGTATCCTTTTGGATATTATTTCCGTGTTTACAATAATTTTTTTGAATTTAATAAAAAAATGCTACAATTTTTTTATATCTTATTGTTAGTTCAATATTAAAGTAAATATTTTATATAAGAATCCTGTACTATCCTGTTTTTTTAAAAAAAAATATAAAGTGATTACAAAGATTCTCTTATGATTAATTTTGTTGGGATATAAAGTTGTATAGATTCGTCCTTTGTGATGAATTCGGCAGCCTTTTTACCTAATTCTTCAAAATCAGTCGTGATGACCGAAATTCCTTTGTAGATGAATTTTTTCATCGGAGTGTCATTATAAGACAAGAAACCTACATCTTTACCCGGTTCTAAACTCTTTTCTCTGCATTGTTCTAAAAAGTTTCCTAAGATACGGTCGCTAACACTGATATAAGCAGTGTTTTTTTGAATTGTGAATTCTTTAGGATTGGTTATTATTTTGTGCGGTAAATTGTAATCGGAACAAAATTTTTTAAAGTAAACAATAGTTTCTTTTGGGTGGTTTGTAAATGAAGGGTATACAAAATGGAGTTCTTTGTATTTCCTAAATAGACCAATGCCTTCTTTTATAGCTTCGTAGAATGATTTCCCAAAATCCTGAAAAATATAGTTGTTTTTGGTTTTTGAATGGATGTTCCAGTCTATTAATAATAATTTATCGTTTGAAATAATGGAAAGAGTAGGTGATACTTCTTTGTTGTCAAATGTCATTACAATATATTTGAAGTATTTGCCAACACTATTATTTATTATTGTTTTGAAATTGTCAATGTTGTAATGGTGAAATTGGATATCTACAATGATATTATCAGATATATTATTGACAAAAGAGTGGTAAAGAACCTCCTTATAGGCTTTGAAAGTGTCTAAAACTAAAAGGACTTTACGGGTTTCTCCAAGGACAAAATAGCCTTTGTTAGGAACGGAGTCAATAATTTTTTGCTCTTTTAATAATGAATAGGCTTTAAATACGGTGTCTCGCGAAAGTTGGTGTTCTTTACAAATGCTGTTTACTGAAGGAAGTTGAGCTCCTTTGTCCAAAATGTTTTCGGAGATAGCATTGTTGATTGAATTGATAAGTTGTTGGTATTTTGGGATATCGCTTTCGTGATTGATATTGAAAGTAAATTTGTTTTCCATTTTTAAAATCTGTTCCTAGTTGTAAATATATGATTTTATTTTATTTATGGTTAACAGATTTTTTTATCCCAAAATAGTAAGGACTCCTTTTATGATAAAATAGGAGTCCTTATTTACTTATTTAACCCGTTGGGTGAAATTAGTTTTTGATGGTGATTTTTCGTCAGTTCGAGTGATTTTCGGTAGAAAATCGTATCGAGAACAAGAAAGATTTTATTAAAAACGGTTCTCGATACATTTTTTGTTTCGTTTCACTACACAAAAAACACTCGAACTGACGTTTTTAATAATTTCACCCAACGGGTTTATTTAATTAAATTCTAAACTGAATGGAATTAAAAAATCTAATTTGAAATTAAAAATAGATGTTCTTAAAAGCCAATACTGTTTCCGCCATCAACTGGCAATACCGTTCCGGTAACATACTTGGATTCGGCTGTTGCAAAGAAGTATGCTGCATCGCCTATGTCTTCAGGTTCTCCTAAAAAGCCCATAGGAGTTCTTCCTAATACTTTGTTTTTTCGTTCTGGATCATTGTCTAAGGCTGCTGCTGACATTTTTGTTTTAATAAATCCTGGGGCTATACAGTTTACACGAATGCCAAAAGGGGCAAGTTCAACGGCCATGGCTCTTGTCATAGATTCGATCGCTCCTTTGCTGGAAGAATATGCAATCACTTTTGGTATTCCATATTGAGAAGCCATTGAGCTGATGTTGATAATGCTGCCACCATTATTTGTTTTCATGTTTTTAACAACTTCTCTGCTAATCGCAAAAACGCTCAGTAGATTAGTGTGGATGACAGAAAGGAAATCTTCATCAGTAACTTCTGTGAATTCTTTTTTCAAATTAATTCCAGCGTTGTTTACTAAAATATCTATTGGGGCTTCTTTTGTTAGTTCAGCGATCAAAGCAGGAATGTTTTTTAGATCATTCAAGTCGTAAATTACTGGAATTGCATTGGGGCCAATTTCTTTGCAAGCGGCTTCTGTTTTTTCCTGAGTTCTTCCTATGATATAGGTTTTGATTCCGTTATCACATAATTTTTTTGCTGTTGAAAATCCAAGGCCCGAATTTCCGCCTGTGACTATAGCTGTTTTAGTGTTCATGATAATATTGTTGAGGATGATTATTTATAATTTAAAAGATTTGATTTTAAAATCTTGGATTGTATTTTAAATATTAGGTGTACAAAATTAAGATGTTTTTTTAAGTTTTGATTTGTAAAATCAGAAGTGATTTATAAGTTAATTCTTTTTAAAGAAACTGGATTGGATGCAGGTTTGATTTCGAATTTATTAAATAACAGTTTTAAGGCGTTTTCTTGTGAAGATCTAAAATATATGTTAATTTGATATACATATGTTTGATGCTTCTATTATAATGGCCTAGGTTCTTGGTTTTGCTAACAAATACAGTAAATTTTTTATGTATAAAATTGTTGTTAATTGATTGTGGTATTTGTATTTATTTCCGTTTTTTTTTATTGTATATATAAAAAACAGGATAGTGCAGGATAGATGTCTTGAGTTGAACATATAACTTTGAAAAGTTAAATATTAACAAAAAAGAGTTAAAAAAAACACAAATTAATTATTTCATCACTTTATAAGCTAACCAAATAATGAAGAGAAAAATTAACTACTATTTATTAATCTTGCCCTTTCTGGTGCTATTTGCCAGTTGTAGCCGAGATGCATTCAATGAGTTCTACGGCCGACCAGATTATCTTGAGGATCCTATTTACCAACAATTGGAAGCCAGAGGTAATTTTAAAAATTTAACTGCTTTAATTGATAAAGCGGGTTATAAGGATATTTTAGGGAAAGCAGGTTATTGGACCATGTTTGCTCCAAATGATGCTGCTTTTGCTCAGTATTTTCAGGATAATGGAATATCTGATGTGAGTAAAATTGATGCGGAAACTGCGTCTAAAATTGTAAAGTATGCTTTAGTATACAATAAATTTAGAACAGATCAGCTTTCTGATTATCAATCTTCTAAAGGGTGGGTTGAGAATAGTGCATTCAGAAGAAGAACTGCTTTTTATGATGGTTTTGTAACAAAAACTATCAATGGTGTGCCAAGAGTAATTGTTGGTTCCAATAGAAATGGATCAACTTATTATGTGTCAGGTGATAACAACAATAAGTATGTTACTTATTTTGCTGATGATTATTTTACAAATCAAGGCTTGTCTGCATTTGATTATAATTTCTTTTATCCAAATACGCAGTATGATGGTTTAAATCTTTTTGACGGAAAGGTGGTTGAATCTGATATCATTGCTGAGAATGGTGTAATTCATGAAATGGATAAAGTATCTCTTCCTAAGTTAAATATTGATCAGTATTTGGAGCAAAACCCTAAATATAGTCTTTTCCGAAGTATATTGGAGGATCACTTGGTGAGTTATATTTTTAATCAAAATGCAACAACAGCATACCGTAATTATACAGGACAGTCTGATGATGTGTATGTAAAGGTATATGATCCAACACTTGCATATGCTCCTAATAATGAGAATTATGTAAAAGCTGAAGATAATGATGGGCAATCGGATGCTTATACTATGATTGTTCCTGAAAATGACACTTTGCAGAAATTTATCAATACTAAATTATTGAAACATTTTACCAGTGTATCTCAATTGCCCGTTTATGTTTGGCAGGATTTGGTTAATGCACACATGGTTCAGGGAGCGGTTTGGCCTTCTAAAAAAGGAAATTATATTAATTATCTAAAAGAAGATTTGAGGTTTGATTTTAATACTGATATTACTGATAAAAAAGTTTTGAGTAATGGGTTCTTTTATGGTTCTAATAAAGTACAGCATTCTGATTACTTTTTTAGTGTATATACTACTGCTTATTTAGATCCTGCTTATTCTTTTGTTACCAGAATATTTAATGATGGTTCAGGGTTTAGAGATTTAATTAGTAATATCCATCAAAAATTCACAATTTTTATTCCTTCAGATGCTGTTTTAAAAAGTCTGGGATTTGATTATAATTTTCTTCGTCAGGAATGGGTGTATATAAATCCTGACAATAACGTCGCAGATGCAGCATCAGCAGCAAGAAATCGTTTAGTTAGAATCTTGTACAATGGTATAGTTTATACACCAAATGATGAATTGAAAGATATTGCAACTACTTCTGGTGTTATTCGTACCGGTGATTTTATACTTCCAGGTGAATATATTAAATATGATCACAATAGAATTCAGGCAGCAGGTAATATTGAGAAAGGTACCTATGCTAATATTGTAGGAAGTGAAGTTCAGGAAAATGGGACAGCTTATTATATTGATAATATTCCTAAGTATGCTGAAAACTTACAAGGAAAAGCGATTGCAGCTTTGGCACCAAATAGTACCTCCCAATTCTATAATTTTTATCAATATTTATTAAATTCAACTATTTATACTGCTGCAACTGGAAAAATTGAAGGGGTAGAGTTGGGAACTTCCTGTACTATTATTGTTCCAAATAATGCCGCAATTGTAAATGCAGTAAAAGCTGGAGAGCTTCCCGGAAATGTAACGACAGGCGTGCCTACTTTTAATCCGACTCTTCAAGGTGATAAGGATAGGGTAGCTGATTTTATTCGTTATCATATCATTATGAATTCAACAGTTTCTAATGACGGATTAATAACTGGTTTGCGCGAAACCTTGAGGAAGGATGAATTTGGAGATAAAACTTTTATTAGCATTACAAGTTCAGGAGGATCGTTATCATTTAAAGATGGAACTACTATTAACTCTGTTGGTGGTATAAATCCTGCAGCTAACTTTATTCCTGCCAGCAGTAATAATTTGGCAGATAGATCCTTAATTCATTTAGTAGATAACTATCTTAAATTCCCACGATAATAATGAAACAATATATATTTAAAATTACTTTTGCCATATTATTATTGGCAGCTTTACCTGCAATGGCACAACAGTCTGCTACAGCTTTATTAGTTCGTGGTCAGGTAATTGATGCAGCTGACAATCAAACTATTCCAATGGTAACAATTGCAGAGCAGGATTCTGATAATCGTACTGTTGGAGGTGTTGTCACTGATGTCGATGGGAATTTTGCTATTCGTGTTAAAAATCCTAATAATAAATTAGTTGTTTCAACAATTGGTTACAAAACTAAAGTTGTATCAATTAATGGAAAAACTACTCTTAAAATTTCATTGGTTTCTACTGTAGAATCATTGAATGTTGTTGAGGTTAAGTCTCAAAAAATGTCAGACAATGGTTTGATGAGTATTGCTGATCGTAACCGTACTACAGCTGCGGTTTCTATAAATGCAGCAGATTTAGAAAATACACAGGCAGCTTCTATTGATGAGGCTTTGCAAGGACGTATGCCTGGGGTTGATATTGTTGCTAATAGTGGGGATCCTGGAGCTGGGATGCAAATTCGTATTCGTGGGACCTCTTCAATTACAGGATCATCTAATCCTTTAATTGTGGTAGATGGCATGCCTTATGAAACTGAAGTTCCTGATGATTTTAATTTTGGTTCGGCTGATGAACAAGGATATGCTTCTTTGTTAAATATTGCTCCTTCTGATATTGAAACCATTACTATTTTGAAAGATGCTGCAGCAACAGCCGTTTGGGGTGCACGTGCAGCCAGTGGGGTTTTATTGATTACTACTAAACGTGGAGGAGTTAGTGCACCAAAAATCACCTATAGTTTCAGAGGAACTTATTCGAAGTTACCGCCAACAATTCCTATGTTAAGTGGAGATCAATATTCTCAATTGATACCGGAAGAATTTATGAATAGAAACGGTGTGCCTTTGAATACGCTTACAGTTAAGGAGTTTCAATACGATCCTCAGGATGTTTATTATTATAAAAATTACAGTCAAAATACGAATTGGATAGATGCCATTACACAAACCGCTTTGACAGGTGATCATAACCTTTCTATGCAAGGAGGGGGCGAGAAAGCAAGATATTTTACTTCTGTAGGATATTATAAGGGTAGAGGTGTTACTATTGGTACCGGTTTAGAAAGATTGAATGCCCGATTGAATTTGGATTATGTAGTATCGGATCGTATTCGTTTTAGAACCGATATAGCATACACTCACTCTGAAACGATGCGTAATTATGTAAATGGTACTAGCGATAGTGGAGATCGATTAAGAGGGGTCGCTTATACTAAAATGCCTAATATGAGTATTTACGAGTATGATGAAATGGGGAATTTAACACCTAACTACTTTACTCCGGCATCTAATGTGCAAGGTACTTATTCTGGTACATATAATCCGGTTGCCATGGGAGAGTACGCTTTAAATACTCAAACAGAAGATCGTATTGTGCCTCATTTTAATGTGAAAGTAGATCTTGTTCCTAATAAGTTGATTTCAACTTTTGATTTACAATTTGATTTTAGAGGTTTAAAAGTTCATAACTTTTTACCACAAAGTGCTACAGGTAGACCGTTTACAGAATCAGTTGTAAACAGAGCAGGAGATTCGGATTCTGATGGTATAGGGATTAATACTAAAACTAATTTTGTTTATACACCAAATATTGGGAAAAATCAAACTTTGCAGGCTTTACTATCATTGCAAACCAATGATTATCGTAACTCAGGGCATTATGCTATGATTACTAACACAGCTTCTTCTTTGCTTACAGATCCATCTGTTCCGGGACGTACAACTACATCAGGGACTTCATTGTCCAATGGGAATGGTCAGTCGCGTAGCGTTGGAGCTTTGGTGAGTTTACAATATGGTTTGTTAGATCGTTATATTATAAACGTAGGTTTACGAGGTGATGGAAACTCTAAATTCGCAGCTAATAACCGTTATGGTTTGTTTCCGTCTATTTCTACCCGTTGGAGAATTTCTGGTGAAAAATTCATGGAAAATTTAAAGAATGTTGATGACTTAAGTATGCGTTTGAGTTATGGTCATTCTGGTAGAGCACCTCGTTTTGATTATCGTTTCTTTAATGTGTATGATAATTATGATACGCAATATTTAGGTTTGAATGGGGTTGTTCCTGCAAATATGGAATTAGCTAATTTACGTTGGGAAAAGTTAATAGGAACGAACTTAGGATTTAATTTACAAATGTTCAATAAGCGTTTGTCAATCGATGCTGAGATTTATCGTAATACAACAAAAGATTTATTGTTTAGAGATTTAGATATCAGTACGGTTTCGGGATATTCTAATATTTCCGATCAAAACGTAGGTAGAATGCAAAATCAGGGATGGGAAATAGGTTTAAATAGTACCCCGTTTAAGTCAAAAAAATGGAGAATAGACTTTAACTTTAATATTTCGGCTAACCAGAATATGATTAAAGAGATCTCAGAATTCTATCCAAGTGAAAGCGGAAATACGGATAGAAACGGACAGTTTAAACGTTTCTTACAGGTAGATAATCCATTTGGTTCGTTCTATGGCTATAAATTCAAAGGAGTTTATACGGATTTAGAAGCTACAAAAGCAAGAGATGCCGCTGGAAATGTGATTATAGGTCCAAATGGTCAGGAAGTGTTTATGAGGTTCAATTATCCAACAGTTGATTATACTTTTCAACCTGGGGATGCAATTTATGAAGACATTAATAAAGATGGTAATATAGACAGTCGTGATGTGGTATATTTAGGAAACAGTAATCCTAAATTGGCTGGTGGTTTTGGGCCGTCTATATCTTATGATAAGTTTAAGATATTAATGTATTTTACTTACCGTTTGAATTATGATATCATTAATGGAACAGAAATGACAACAACCAACATGTATGGATGGAATAATCAAAGTACAGCTGTGTTAGCCAGATGGCGCAACCCTGGTGATGTGACTGATATGCCTAGAGCAGTTTTTGGTGCAGGTTATAACTGGTTAGGTTCAGATCGTTATGTTGAAGATGCTTCTTTCTGCCGTTTACGTTCCGTAACATTGAGCTATAACTTAGGGAAGAAATTGTTGAAAAAGTTGAATTTGGAAGATCTTCGTTTTTGGTTAACTGCTGATAACTTATATACATTTACTAAGTACACAGGTCAGGATCCTGAAGTAAGTATGAGTCCTGGTCCTTTTGGGATAGCAATTGATGGAGATGCTACACCACCTACAAAACGTTTCACATTTGGTCTTTCAACCCGTTTTTAATTAAAAATTAATTGATTTATGCAAACTAAAATAAAAACAATAATAGCCATTTTCATCCTCCTTGTTTCGGCAAGTTCTTGTGATAATTATCTGGATTTACGTCCTGAGAATGGAATTGTTCGAGATGAATTCTGGAAAACCAAAGAGGATATTCAGGCGGCAGTAATAGGAATTTATTCCTCGATGTTGAATTCGCCTCCGGGTGTGGGTGATTTGCCCTTAAGTCAATACTTATTTATGTATGGTGAATTAAGAGGTGATATGTTGCTTCCTGGTCCTAATGTTGAAGAAGATGCAAGAGATATTATGAATGCTAATATCATTCCTTCAAATGAGTTAACATCATGGGCCGCTTTTTACAGAACTATCAATTATTGTAATACCGTAATTGATTTGGCTCCAGAAGTTTTAAATGAAGATCCAACTTTAACGCAAACGCAGTTAAATCATTTTCTTTCGGAAGCTTTAGCAATCAGAGGGTATTTGTATTTCACATTAGCAAGAACATTTAAAAATGTGCCTTTAAAATTAAATGCTACTTTAACAGATAAGGATAATTATCAAATTCCGGTAAGTACGCAGTCAGAAGTGTTTGCTCAGGTAATTAAAGATTTGAAATTGGCTGATGAATATGCTGTGGAAGATTATGGAAATAATGCTTCCAATAAAGGTCGTGTTACCACTTATACTATTAATGCTATGCTTGCTGACGTGTATTTATGGACTGAAAGTTATCAGGAAGCCTACGATGCTACTAAAAAAGTCACTGATTCAGGTAAGTTTGCTTTGATACAAACTTCTGCTTCATCATGGTTTAACAGAGTTTTTGCCGTAGGAAATTCAACAGAGAGCATTTTTGAATTACAATATACAACTTCTAATTTGCCACCATTTTATAGTATCTTTTTGCAAAGACCTCAATTTAAAGCCGGTGGTTTAGTGATGGAGGAAGTGTATGGAATTGATTTTAACGATCCGATAAATACTAAAGATATTCGTGGAGATTATGCTTCTTTAGTAGGTGCAACGGGTACAATTTGGAAATTTATAGGTTTAGATAATACTGATTTCAAAGCTTTGCAGGATTCAGATACGCACTGGTTTGTATATCGTTATGCCGATGTATTGTTAATGCAGGCGGAAGCTTTAGCGCGATTAGGTGATGAAACACAAAACGAAGAACTAGGACAGGCTGCTCTTGATATTATTAGTGATATACGATTAAAACGCAAGGCGTTGGATTTAACTGAACAAAATGTTAGCGCATCTAGTTATAATGAAATTATAGATTATATTTTAGCTGAACGTGCCAGAGAATTAGCTTTTGAAGGAAAACGCTGGTATGATATATTGCGTATTGCTCGTGCCAATAATTATGCGCATTTAGATTTGTTAATTACCCTAGCGGTAAAAACAGCTCCGGCCAATCAACAACAGTCTATTATAGCGAAATTAAGAGATTATAATAGTCATTATTTACCGATTAATACTTACGAACTTTATACTAATAAAGCTCTTGTTCAAAACCCTTTTTACAAATAATAAAAAAATTAAGTCATGAAAAGATTATTAAGATTACCTAGTGTGTGGAGACTTACTTTATTGTTTTTGATCGCTTTAGCTTTTCAAAGTTGTTCAGAGCAAAAAATTAAAGAAAGTACAGATGAAACGTTAAATATTACGGAATATTTAAGAGCTAATCCCGATTATTCGCTGTTTTTAGAAATTTTGGATATTACTAATTATGCTTCTTTTATGAACACCTATGGTACTTATACCTTGTTTTTACCAACAAATGAGGCAGTTGAAGCATATATGAATGATTTAGGAGTGAATTCCTTGTCGGAGATTCCATTACAGGATTTACAGGATTTGGCAAAACTACATATCTTAGAGCAAAAGGTTAGTACTACCGTGTTTACTGACGGGAAAATTCCTACTCCTAGTATGTATGGTCAATTTTTAATTACCGGTGCTGCCAATAATAATGATGTGTCAAGTATAACAGTCAATAAAACGGCTAACATTGTTGTGTCTAACGTAGAATTAGGAAATGGAGTTATCCATGTGATTGATAAAGTATTAAGAGTGGCCAAAAAAACCTTGGCTGAGCAAATTGAAGCAGATCCAAATCTTTCTTTATTTACTGAAGTTTTAAAAGCTACGGGATGGTACGATAAATTAAATCAGCCTGTGGCCTACGATGAGAATAATGTTGCTAGTTATTTAAGTGTTTTAGCACAATCAAACGAAGTGTATAATAATACAACTTGGAAAAAACCTGATGGGCAAACAATAACTTTGAATACATTAGACAATTTAAAATTGAGATATAGTCATTTAGGAGATCCTACTAAAGCGGCAGATAGTTTGAATTTATATGTTCAATATCATATTGTTCCGGGGTTAAATTATTTAGCTGATTTTGCTACTACACCAGTATTTTTAACAAAGGCACCTCTTGAGGTAATTACTTCTAAATTAGTTGGTCAGGATATTTTAATCAATGAAGATGTTTTTAATGGTGTTTTAGAAAAAGGAGTTGGTATTATTAGAGAGCAAAGTGATGAAACTTGTGCTAACGGTGTATTACATTATGTAGATGGAAATTATTCTTTGAAAAAACGTAATCCTTCTCCAGTATATTTTGATTTGTGTGATCAGCCTGAAATGGCAAATAATGTAGCCAATTACCGAAAAGTTGGTGGTGTTACTTTTGGTTTTAAAATGGGTGAAATGAAAGATGTAACCTGGACTGGAAATACTGGGTATCTTATGAATTGGAACCCTTATGGCGGAGGTTACAATGGAGACCTTTGGAATGTTTTCCGTTTCCGTACCGGATCAGGAGGTTTGAATGATGTTGAATTTACTACTCCGGTAATTATTAAAGGACGTTATAAAATTTGGGTAGCCTATCGTTTTTCCCCTGATAGTAAGGCTTCAGGTAATACAAAAGTGTTTTTTGATGGGGTACAAACTTCCAGAATTCTTAATGGGAAAGAACGACCAAATGACCCGGCTAGTACTACAACTGGGGTAGGAGACAGGGTTTTGGAATCGCAAGGGTATAAACGCTATATATTCCCTTTTGTTGCTGGTGATTATTTATATTCCAGATTGGTTGGTATTGTAGAAGTGACCACTACCGGAAGACATAAAATTAAGTTTAATACAGATGCCTGTACAGGTTGTGGTGGTGGTAATGCTGATCAATGGGATATGGTTGAATTCCGTCCGGTAGATATGGATCAGGTTTGGCCAAAATTCCGTAAAGGTTTTAAAACAGCTCCTGGTGTTGCAAATGGTAACGACTTAAATGGCGATTATTTAATATCCAGACAAGAAGCTGATAGAGGGGATAACGGAAATAGTGGTTATTAAAAATTTTAGAGAATATAAATACAAACTAATCAGATAAAGATGATATTATTAAAAAATAACTATAGAAGATTATTTGCTAGTGTTTTGACACTGGCAATAATCTCCTGTTCTAACCCTTGGGATGATCGCGAAAATAATGGCGATGCAAACCTTAGTGTTAATTTGACAGAAGCAATTACTAATACCTCTGATGTTTCGCAGTTCGCAGCTTTATTAAAAGAAACTGGGTATGATAAGGTGCTGGCAGCTTCCAAAACTTATACGGTTTTTGTACCTACTGATGCCGCAATGGCTGAAGTGGACGAGGCTATATTGAATGATGAAGAAGCTTTAAAGCAATTTGTAGCGAATCATATTGCTTTGACGGCTTATTCATCAGTGCGTTCTGAAGATGTTCGCGTTAAAATGCTAAGTAATAAATATTTGGACTTTGAAGGAAGTACGACTATAGATGGTTCGACAATAGTTACTGCCGATCATTATGCAGCTAACGGAGTCTTTCATATCATTAATAAGGCTTTAACTCCTAAATTAAATATCTGGGAGTATGTGAAATCTCAGGAAGGTAATTCGGCTATGGCTGATTATTTATTGAGCTTAAAAGAATTTAGTATTTATGCGTCTGATGCTGATGCTAAAGCTTTGTCTGAATCCAGAGGGGCAGGTTATCAGTCAGATTCATTAACCAATTCTTATTTAAAAAATGTGTATAATTTGAATAATGAGAAAAACAATTATACTTTGTTTTTAATGAAAGATGCTGGTTATACTACAGAGGTTGACAAAATGAAACCGTATACCATTAAAATTACTAATGATGTTACTATAGATTCAACAGCTATTTATGCTCGTTATTATACAGTAAAAGATTTAGCTTTTGCTAAAAAATATAAAAAAGCTGATTTGCCTGCTTCATTAGTGTCAAGATTTGGAGTTGAAGTACCTATTGACCAGACTAAGATTGTAGACGAAATTCATTTAAGTAATGGGATTGTTTATATCATGGATCAGGTGGATGTGCCTGTTGAAAAACGCTTGTTAACCAGAATAATTGAAGGAGAAAAAAATAGGAGTTATTTTAATTTTGGCAGGGGAGCCTTATCTTACCGTAACAGAATTGATCCATTCGGTGTTTTATTCGATGATATTATGGTTCAAAATCCAGGGGCTGCGCTTCCAATTATAAGTTATAGTGCTAGTGAATGGTACAGTACGACTTATAAAGTTTATTGGAGAGCAGTAAATGATATACAAACAAATACTTTCCAACAGTTTTTGAGTATAAATGGTAATTCTCAAGTTGTTAATAATGTTACTACTGCAACAGAAAAATACAAAGATTTTTCATACACTACTGTTCCGGTTAAAAATTATGGTGAAGTTTATTTAGGAGAGTTTACCTTGGATAAAGCGCGTGATCTTAATTTTATTTTATTAGTAGGTGCTAATACTGCCACAAACGGGAATAACTCCCTTACTTTGGATTATTTGAAATTTGTTCCTGTTCTTAAATAACATCTATAAAAAAACAGTTATGCTAAAAAATATAAAAATAAGCTGCTTAGCGGGTCTTTTTTTTGCCGGTGGTCTTTATGTACCAATGTATGCGCAGGAATCTCAAAAGCCAGAAACTACAGCAAATACAATTATAAACAATAAAATAAAAGGAATTCTGATAAAAGGGGTAGTGAAAAGTGCCGCGACAAAACAAGCCTTATCCGGAATCAATATCTCTGTAGAGGGGTTTTCGGCTGCCATTACTAATGATGACGGAAGTTTTAAAATTAAAGTGCCTAATCTAGAAACACTACTTAAAATAAGTGGTGAAAATTATCAAACCGAAGTTTATGCTTTAAGAAATCAGGAAGAAGGTATTGAGATTTATTTGAGTGAAGCTAATTATGCACCAACGTATCAAATGGCAAATATGGCTCAGGGCTATAAAATGCAATATGATAATACGCATGCGGCTACTGTAGTTGACTTTAGTAAAGACCAATGGTCTAACCCTGTGAATGAGTCAGTGGGTGGTTTTCTTCAGGGTAAAGTTGCAGGTTTGAATACGGTTCGTAATTCAGGTACTCCTGGGGTAGGAACTTATTTATCACTTCGTGGAATGACCTCTTTATATGGGACTAATAAACCATTAATTATTGTAGATGGAATGATTTATGACGATGAGGATTACGGTTCAGGAATTATTCAGAATACTTCTTCATCACCATTAGCTAATATTGATGTAAAAGATATTGAGGATATTACAGTAATCAAAGACGGAACTTCATTATATGGAACCAAAGGAGCTAATGGAGTAATTAAAATTACAACCATTAGACCTACTGAATTATCAACGAAGATTGATTTTACTATGTATGGTGGAGTGAATCAGGCTCCGGATCAATTACCATTATTAGGGGCTAAAGGATATCGTACTTATATGTCTCAATTAGAGTCAAGCAGAGGTTTGACACAATCTCAGATAGCGGCCTTGCCTTATATGAATGATACAGAAGGTTCCGCAGGATATTACACTTATCATAATAATACCAATTGGCAAAATGAAGTTTTAAAATCCAGTGTAAATCAAAATTATTTCCTTAAAGTAAGGGGAGGTGATAATATTGCTAAATTTGGTCTTTCTGTTGGTTATTTGGATAGTAAAGGTACAGTTGAACAAACAGAAAGTAAGCGATATAGCACACGTTTGAATGCAGCATTACGTTTGACTAACAAATTAACAGTGGATGCTAATTTGTCTTTTGTTCAAAATCAACAAAATCAATGGAATCAAGGAATGTCATTTACAAGTCCTTTATATTTAGCCTTAACAAAATCGCCATTACTTGCAAAGCAATTAGTTGATGATGCCGGTGAGGTTTCTCCGAATTTAGCTGACGTTGATTATTTTAATGTGGGTAATCCAAATGCCATTTTAGAAAATGGTTTTGGTTTGAATAAGAACTATCGTTTCTTTGGAGATTTAAAATTTACTTATGCTTTAAATAATTCTTGGGATATTAATACCATTTTTGGTATGACTTATAATAAAGAAAGAGAAACTTTCTTTGTCCCAGACTATGGTATCGCTTCTTTTACTTTGCCAACAGCAATTGGAACAAATCAATCCGGTAGTGAGGTTCAAATTTATAAAAGTGTTTATACGGATACCTATGCTAATTATATCAAACATATTAATAATGATCACAATATTAATACACGTTTTGGAATTAGAACTCAAAGTAATAAATCTGAAACGGATTTAGGTTTGGGGTATAATTCATCAACTGACGATTTTACTACTGTAGGGGCAAGTTCCAGTTTATTACGTCAAATAGGCGGTTCGTTAAATGAATGGAATTGGTTGAATATTTATGCCAATGCGGATTATAATTTTCGTAACAAATATTTCCTAACTACTAATTACGCAGTGGATGGTTCCAGTCGTTTTGGTGATAAAAGGAATGGTGCTGATAAATACGCATTAATGTCATCATTATCCGGTGCCTGGATGATTTCTTCTGAAAGTTTTATGAAGAATTTCAAAGCGATTGATTATTTGAAATTGAGAGCCAGTTATGGTTTTAGCGGAAATGATGATGTAGGTAATTATGCGGCTCAACAATATTATGTGTCTCAAAACTTCCTTGGAATGCAAGGTTTGGTAAGAGGTAATATAGCAAATCCAAATTTACAATGGGAAACTGTTAAGAAATTTAATGTAGGTGCGGATTTTGGAATTTTTAACGAGAGATTAAACGCTTCTTTGGATTACTTTTCTAACAGAACACGTAATATGATCGTTATGCAATCCATAACAGATGCAACTGGTTTTGATTTTATACCTACTAATAGTGGCTCTATGAAAACAACTGGTGCTGAATTGGCTTTAAAAGCACGTGTTGTTAAATCAACTGATTTTAATTTTGATTTGGGTGTTAACTTGAGCCGTTATAAAAATGAGATTCAAGGTTTGCCAGACGGTGATATTCTAACTCAGTTTGGAGGAGCTACGTATTTAACTTCAGTAGGAAAAGATGCTAATTTATTCTATGGCCTAAAATCATTAGGTGTTTTCAGTACTACTGCTGAAGCGAGTACTTCTGGATTAAGCAGACGATTGGTAAATGGTGATGTAGTTCCTTTTGGTGCCGGAGACATTCACTATGCAGATAGGAATAGTGATAATATTATTGATGATAGTGACCGTATGGTAATTGGTAATCCTAATCCGGATTTATTCGGTAGTGTTTCTGCTAATTTTACTTACAAACGTTTTAGTTTACAGGCTTTGTTTAATTTTTCTGTTGGGAACGATATCTATAATGGATTGCGTAATAATTTAGAAGGAATGAGTGGTTATGAAAACCAAACTGCGGCTGTAGCTAATCGTTGGGTTGCTGAAGGGCAGCAAACAGATATTCCTAAAGCGACATGGGGAGATCCTATGGGGAATGCAGATTTCTCTAGTCGTTGGATTGAAGATGGTTCCTATTTAAGATTGAAAACTTTAGTTTTAGGTTATGATTTTAAAGTGAATGATGCCAATTATGTGAAATACATCAAGCTTTATGCAACTGCAAATAACTTATTTACTTTTACCAAGTATTTAGGGTATGATCCGGAGTTTAGTGCTACTTCATCGATCCTTGGTCAGGGAACAGACATTGGTTTGGCACCACAGTTCAGAACACTTCAGTTAGGATTGCGTTTAGGACTTTAATTTTAATTCAAGAAAAAATTTACAGATGATAACAATATTAAAAACAAAAACTACTAAAGGAATGATATCAATAGTGTCGGCAATGACACTATTGTTGAGCCTTGGTTCTTGTCAGGACTTTTTGGACGTACAACCGGAGGATAAATTGGCAGTAGAACAGATGTATCGAAATGTAAATGATGCCGATGCAGCTGTATTAGGGATTTATGGTAAATTTATGGGATTGGCAAAAAAATACGTTGTTCTAAATGAAATGCGTGCTGATTTGATGACCACTACCGCCAATTCGGATCCTTATTTGAAACAATTGTCTGAGCATAATGAAACAGTGGATAATCCTTATGTGAGTCCTAGAGATTTTTATGAAGTAATTCTTAATTGTAATGATGCTCTTAAAAATTTCGACATCATGCTTGCCGAAAAAAGATTTACTCAGGAGCAATATAATCATCGTTATTCGGATATTGGATGTATTCGTTCATGGGTTTATTTACAGTTGGGAATCCATTATGGTAGTGTTCCTTATATTACTGAACCAATTGAAAATATTGAGGATGTTAAAAATATTTCTATGTATCCAAGAATGCCATTTGATCAATTGATTGAAAAACTGGTTGATTTTACTGAAAATTTGCCTTTTAAGAAGCCTTATCCAGCAGGGACAAATTTAAGAACATCAGTTGATGGGTACAGCACAGAATATTTCTTTGTTAATAAAGAATGTTTGTTAGGGGATTTAAATTTATGGAAAGGAGATTATCTTATGGCAGCTTCTTACTATAAAAAAGTTTTAGAAACAGCTACAGGTGCTGCATCTTCGGCTTATTTATATGATAAATATCGTCTAAGTTGGTCTGCTTCAGATTTAATGGTAACTTATACTCGTGCACAAGATGCTACGTCTTTGTTGAATACTGAAACTTCTGGTTGGCGTTCCATTTTCTCAAGACCGTATGATGCGCAATGGTCTTACGAGTGGATATGGTCATTACCTTTTGATAGTGATTTTGCTCCTGCCAATCCATTTATTTCTTTCTTTTCTAAATCTTCAGGGAATTATTTAGCCAAACCATCACAAAGTGCAATTGATAAATGGAATTCAGAGACTCAGGCTAATGGAATTCCTTATGATGCTCGTGGTCCTAAATATACCTATAAAATGGTAGGCAATGACCCTGTTATTATGAAATATTTGTTTAAGTATGAGGCTGCTGCTGATCCATTTAAAACTGAAGGTGACTGGTTCTTATATCGAGCGGCTAAATTAACTTTACGCTATGCAGAAGCAGCTAACAGAGATAATGAACATAGGGTTGCTGATGGTATTTATAACAGAGGAGGGATTAGAGGTGCTTTTACCAGACCAGGTTTGAATACAGGTACAGCTGATGTAACTAACGAAATGCAGACACATAAACCATTTCCATACGATTTTAAATGTCGTGAAGGTCAATATCCTTATTATAGAGATGATTGGTATCGTGCGTCTCTTGGAGTACGTGGTAGAGCTAACTTAATAAAGAAAGAAGTAGTAGGAGATAGTTTGATTTCTATAGAAAATAATTTAATTGACGAGGCAGCATTAGAGTTAGCTTACGAAGGAAATCGTTGGGAAGACTTAGTGCGTATTGCAAGACGTAGAAACGATCCTTCCTTCTTAGCAGATAAAATTTACGATAAATTAAGTAAAGAAGGAAATGCGGAAGCTGCCAATGTAAAAGCTAAATTAATGAATCCAAATAATTGGTATTTGCCTTTTAATTGGTAATTCGATTTTAATTTGTAGTAAATAAAACCGTTCTGAGATTTGCACTGCCCCCAAAAAGTTAGACACTATTTGGGGGTATTTTTATGGAAAGAAAAGTCAAGTATGGTTATGATTTTAAACTTCGATGTGTAAATGAAGTTTTAAAAAAGCATCAAGCAATA